>NZ_JBFTNE010000131.1:0-17018 GCF_056397325.1 Cupriavidus sp. 05N39 | reverse complement strand
TGGCCAACTTCTGCCCACACTCGCTCACCGAACTCAAAACGACCGCCCGCAATCGGCTGCGCAGCGCACAACAACGCGCCAACATCATTGCCGCGTGCTGGAAGCAGGCCGAGTTGTGGTGATGTCATCATTTATACAAGGATCAATAGTGCGAACAGCCGCTGGCCAGCATTCTGGCGTGCGCCTGCCCGCAGGTGTTGAGGCGACGCGAGCAACTCCACTGATAGCCAAGAGAACCCAAACGCGGCACAGCGAATTGCGGCAGGTTTCCGCGGCTGAAGAGGGGCCGCCGCCCTCCCCTGCCTGCTGCTGACTTATGCTAGCGGCCGGCCTGCTTTTTTGTTGCGCGCGTGCGCGCGGCCTTGCGGGCCGCTTCGGAACGGCCGGCCGCCCCCTTGGTGACGGCGGCCTTCTTGGCGGAAGCTGAACGATCGGCCGCGGTGCGTGTGCTTGCCGCGCGCTTGGACTGTGCGGACAGCGCGTGACGCGAAGCGCCTGCTGTGCCTTCCCGCTTGAGTGCCTCAAGAGCAGCGCGGGCGCGCGTATCCTTGCTTTCTGAACTAGCCCGTCGCGGTGCCACCTTGCCGTCGCCACCCTTGGCGGCAGACTTGGTGGGCGTTGACCTGATGCCCACGGACTTGGTCCCCGTCCTTGTAATGTCCTTCTTCGGCGGCACATCAATGCCGGCGCGGCGTGCCTCCGACAAGCCGATCGCTATGGCCTGCTTGGCCGAGCGCACGCCGTGCTTACCCCGGCGCACGGCTTCGATCTCGTCGTGAATGAAATGGCCGCCCTGGGTGGTCGGCGCCTTCCCTGCCCGCTCATCTGCCCTGGCTTGGGCTATGCTCGATGCCCTTGGCATGGTCGTCTCCATGACTTCCCGCGGTTATCCGGTATGGGTCATTGGCAGATGCGAATGTCCGCGGCGCTGATCGGGCCCGCCATCTGCCTGCGGGCTAAAGAAAACAGATGCAAATGCCGTTCCAGGCTTGCCACTTGTCCGGCCACTGCCACGCACAGAGACGACAGTAGTGCTGCCGCGCGCGAGATCTGCACGCCCTATGACGAATTTACAAATTGCTTGCCCGCTAACCATCGCCTCGTTTGGTGATGTGGCGAGCCGCGCCTGAGCCGTCTCCGCGATCGAAAACGGCAAACAGCAACCTATTGATTTAAGGCGGTGTTTTACTACCCCCGGTAAACTGCATAGAAATCAAAGGGACCCCCAGAAGGCGTACGGCGCCGTCGCGGGCTGACCGCCGGTGCACCACGCTCGCTCCTGTCGCTTTCGGTACCGCTATTGCTTTGCGTCTACCTGCGTCTGAGCGATGCCCACCCATCGTTTGACGCGAGCTCGCAGCCGGCCCTTTGCCGCAGTGTCGATCGGCATCTTATCGACCATCGATACGGCCATGTCTGCCTCCACGTAGCCGTGCACCAGCAGCGCCACGTTGAAGTCTCGGTCTTTGTCACGGTTCGCGACGGCCTTGGCCATGAACAGATCGATGGCGCTCAGGCAGTATCCGATGCGGCTGTTAGTAGCATCGTTCTGGATCTTATCGACTCGCCCCAACCATCCGTCAGGCAATACCGCGGTGTCTGGTCCGACGCCTTGCGCGTAGTAGCCATTCGTCTCGTGGAATTGAGAGCCCTCGCCGATCGAGCCATCGATGTCATCCGCCTTCTCGTGAGCATGGAGCGGATAGATGTCGGCCTCCGCCGACGCGGTGAAGACCTCGGGCAGATGTGGATGCCCGCCAAGAAGGGACTGGCTGCCGACGATGACAAACTCGTACTCGTCGGTGATAACGCCCGACGCGCGAATGATGTGCTCGAGATCCTCCCGCTTCATTGTGGTTCTCCATCGGACTCATCTTCGGGCACGTCGCCGATCACCACGCCCTTCTTGAGCGCCTGAACCTGAGAAATCACCTCGCGGCGGACCTCCTCTGGCAGCACGGTTGGCAAGGGTGACGCCTGCCTGAGCTCCTGCGCGCGCTTCGTGCGCCCCAGCGCCCTGCGCCACGCTTTATTGGCCAGGATGTGCTCCCATTCAAGCCAGAGAGAGTCTGAACGAGACGGACCCTTTGCGCGCCAGGCCGCGAGCGTGTTGAGTGCACGCTGACGGAGTTCGGGGTCCTCGCGCAACAACCGAAATGCCCTTTCGTGAAGCGCCATGCTCTGCAGATCCTGGGCCTGGTGAAGCGCCGAATCCGCCCTCACCGTCACCTGAACCTGCGGGCGGCCGCGGTGCGTGTTCGACCCCGCGGAGTTCGGTGGCGCTGGCTGGAATGTGTCTGACACCAACAAAGCGAGGTCACCCGCGACACCGAGAGCCGACATGACGCGGAGTAAGGTGCCGATCGACGGCGTGGGATCGCCAGCTTCGACAGATGCGAGCGTGGTTCGCGAGATGCCTACCTGCTCAGCCAACTGACTCGCCGTCAGCCGCTTAGACTTGCGGAGGCGCCGGAGCCGATCGCCCAGTGTCAAAAGCAACTGGCGCTCGATGAGAGGGTTCGTTTCTTGGCAATGGATCATATGTTCAGTAGACTAGGCAAAAAGCCGCATTTTGTCCAGTATGTTGAACATCTGATGGGTGGCGCCTTCTTCTCCTCGCAGCTAGGGGTCATCGTACTTTTGGTGCGAAATCTGGCGCTAGCAAGCCGGGATGCCGCTTGCGGCAAGGCTTTCCAGGTTACTTGGCACCGCGTACCCACCGATCTCACAGGTAACTGATTGCAAAGGGTTTTCAGGGCAGAACCGCCAGATTTCGCATCAAAAGTATGATGACCCCAGATTTGAGGAAGCTGCGGAGCAGGATCCTGCGTTGTCGTCTCAAAGAACCGTTAGGCCTCAACATTGTTCCGGCGGATCGCTGGTGTAAAGCAACCTGCTCCCTTGGGGATTGGGAATCACGTGGTCACCCCGCCGCTCAAAAATTAATCAGACCCGAGGAGCCCGCCGGGCATCTGGTCCTCGCGCGGTTTGTCCACAGGCTTATCCCGTGGCACGGTGGACAAATGTTACTGCCGCCCACGCCCCTCAGGCCGGACCCGGCTTGAACTTGGTGCGTGTCGTCGGCGCCCGGCGCCTGGCCGTCGCCAGGTGGCGCGTCGCATTGGAAGCGGGTCGTCCTATGCAGCGCGGCCTGGTAGGCGGGATGCCCCGGATCTATGCGCCTGATAGCTGACATGACTGGCACCTCCTCAGAGGATTCTAGTCCGAAAAGGCACGGCGATTATGCCGCCTTCTTGAACACGCCATGTGCTCGTTCTGGTGGACGCCGGCAACGGCGAACGGTTGCCGCCGGCAAGACCGATGAGCCAGCGTACGGCCTACCGGATTCGTCGTTTGGCTCGTAGAAGGCCATAGCCGGTAACGGCAAGGCCCTGGACGCGCACACCACAGGGTACACCGTTTGGACATGCAGGACTGAAGGTAGACCTCCCCCCAACAGGCCGTTGCCGACCCGTTGCCGTCATTCGCGTCCGGCGGATGGGACGACCGTTCCCAAAGTCTAACGGTCGTTGGTGGCTTGCACTGCCGGCAGGACTGCCTTCAGCGCTGCGGCCAATTCAGGTGCCCTTGCTTCATCTCTCAGGATCCTTGTCAGCCATGCCTCAAAGGTAGCCAATCTCGCTTGCTTCAGGTGTTGAGCTGCAAGGGCAAGCAACCCCTTGTTGTCATAGATGGTCAGTAGGCTACGCAAGTCCCCACATGCCAATGCGTCCTGAATCTTTTGAGTTGCTCCCGCGGCGAGGCCTGCGACATCCAGGCTTGCGGTCTGAGCGCTGTACTCCGCAATTAGCTCGCCGACACTTTTGGGGCCGGAAAGGTTGATCTTTTTCAACGTCCGATCGATTCGACGGCGACAGAACCTCACGACGACCTCGGCGGCTGCTGCCGGCGACTGCAAGGTGGCGAAGATAGCCGCCCTCAGTTTGGATATGGGTCCGAAATATGGTTTCCCCACATGCCCGACTCGGGTGACCAAGCTTGCCCTATGCGGCTGGGGAGCTCCATCTCGCCACAGCTGGCCTGCCCGCGTCGCTTTGCGTGGTGGATTCCACGACGAGCCGCCGGCTCGGGATGGAGATTCTGCCAAGGACCTAAACGTTCGAAAGGTCCGTAATGGCTTCGCGGCTTCCCGCCAGTTCCCGCAATCTGAATTTCTGAATCTTGCCCGTTCCCGTCTTTGGAAGTACCCCGTAAATGACCCTCACCGGGCACTTGTAGTGGGCCAGGTGCTCACGACAGAAGCGGATGATGTCAGCTTGGTCTGGGGCAGCGACGCCGGGCCTCAGCTCGATGAACGCGCAAGGTGACTCTCCCCACTTCGCGTCTGGTTGAGCGACTACAGCAGCGATCAGGACAGCCGGATGCCGATGGAGAACGTCTTCGACTTCCACCGAAGAAATGTTCTCACCACCAGAGATGATGACGTCCTTCGAGCGGTCCGTAATCTGGATATAGCCGTCCGGATGCATCACAGCGACGTCGCCTGTGTGGAACCAGCCCCCATTGAATGCGCTGGCAGTGGCCTCGGGATTCTTGAGGTAGCCCTTCATCACGATGTTGCCGCGGAGCAAGAGCTCACCTTGAGTTTTGCCATCCCGGGGCACAGGCTCGCAAGTGACTGGGTCAGCAACACGAAGGTCTTCCAAGCCGGAGGCCCGATTGCCCTGGCGAGCCATGAGGCGCGCTTTCTCATCCATCGGCTTATCGCTCCATGCCGGGTTGATGAAGCTGCTCACCGGGGTGCCGGATGCTTCCGTAATGCCGTAGACGTGTTCAACTTCGAACCCCATCTCGATCACTGACTTCAGCACTGCTGCAGGCGGCGGTGAGCCGGCCGTTCTAACTCGGACAGTACGCTGCAGTTGACAACGCTCAGCATCAGAACAGTTGGCGAGCGATGCCAATACGATCGGTGCTGCGCAGAAGTGATCCACGTCATGCTGCTTGATGGCGCCAAAGATATTCGCCGCGGTCACCTTTCGCAGGCAGACGTGCGTGCCGGCAGCGGCGGTGATCGCCCACGCGAAGCACCAGCCATTTGCGTGGAACAGGGGAAGCGTCCACAGATACACCGGCCGACGGGGCATGCCCCAATCCGTGAGTTGGAGCATGCTCATCAGGTAGGCGCCCCGATGGCTTGGTACGACGCCCTTCGGGTCCGATGTGGTGCCGGATGTGTAGTTCAAGGCGATCGCGTCCCATTCCTCCTCCGGCCATACGCCCGGAAAGTCAGCGTCACCTTCAGCGAGGAAGGTTTCGTACTCCATCTCGCCGATCAGATCGCCGGTGGGTGCTTCGATGTCAGCGATGTCGATGACCAGTGGCTTGTTCTCAATCTGTTCGATCGCTTTTGCGGCGAGCGAAGAGAACTCCCTGTCGACAAAGAGAACCTTGCATTCGCCGTGGCGCAGGATAAAGCGGACGCCTTCGGCATCCAGCCGGCAGTTGATCGCATTGAGCACTGCGCCCGACAGCGGGATGCCGTGATGTGCCTCGACCATGGCGGGAGTGTTGGGCGCGAGAATCGAAACCGTATCTCCACGCTTGATGCCCCGCTTGACGAGCGCGCTCGCCAGGCGCAGGCAGCGTTCTCGTGTTTGCTTCCACGTTTGCCGCATCGAGCCGTGAATGATCGCGATGTGATCGGGATATTGGTCGGCGCACCGATCAAGGAAGTGGAGCGGTGTCAGCGGGAGGTGATTTGCAGGGGTACGGCCAAGCCCGCTCTGATAAATGTTTCCGGTCATAGCGATGTCTCCACGTCGGGTTATGAATGCACGGCCCTGAGGGGTTCCCCGTTCCTCAAGCCACATCCCAATCTAGCGTTGGTCCAACGGGGTGAATGTCACCCCTGAGACATTTCCATGCGTCGAGTTCCGACCTTCAAAGAGGGAAACGATTGTCGGCTGCAAGACATTGGGGCTGAGAAACGCTCGCTAATCTGAATTCTAAGTGGACGCGAGGTCCGCATGACACTTGAGCGAGGTAGTAGATGGAACGAGCTGGACCGCCACCGGATGAACTTTCATCGATCCGGTCGGCTGTGGAATGGGCAATTGCTACGCGACGTAGCGTTCGCGCCTATCTTCCGAAACCTGTCCCACACGAGACCATCAAGGCAATTCTTGATGTGTCGCGCTATGCGGCGACGGGGGTGAACATTCAACCCTGGAAGGTACACGTGGTCATGGGCGACGCCCGAGACCGGGTCTGCGCCGCAATCGCCAAAGTCGACAACGATCCCGAGTTGGCGGATGCGCATGCCGATGAATGGGCCTACTACCCAGAAGAGTGGGTGTCGCCCTATATCGACAGGCGTCGTGACATCGGATGGAAGCTCTATGGCCTTCTTGGCATCGAGAAGGGTGACAAGCAGAGGATGCACGCGCAGCACGGCAGGAACTACCAGTTCTTCGATGCACCTGTTGGGCTGTTCTTCACGATCGACCGCGTGATGCAGCGCGGCAGTCTCCTCGACTACGGGATGTTCCTGCAGAACATCATGGTTGTCGCGCGTACCTACGGTCTGAGCACCTGCCCTCAGGCCGCCTTCATGAAGTACCACAAGATCATCGAGCAAGAGCTTGGCTTGCCGCCAGAAGAAATGTTCCTGGTGGGCATGAGCCTGGGCTACGCCGACGAGAGTCGCATTGAGAACTCGCTCGTCTCTGAAAGGGCGCCTTCTTCCACCTTTACGGTTTATCACGCCACCTAGCTTTACCCGCAGATGGACCAATAGTACCACCAACGATATCCAATCTCAAATGGAGGAGACCATGAGTAACGAAGTTGATGTTCAAAGGATCACACAGAACGCGAGATTCTCGCGCTTCCATGGCTTGATCCTGTTCTGGTGTGTCCTGATTCTCGTGCTCGACGGATACGACTTGGCCGTTGTGGGCGCGGCATTACCGTCCATCATGAAACAGATGGGGGTGGATGCAGCAAAGGCCGGATTCATGGCGAGCTCGGCCCTGTTCGGCATGATGTTTGGGGCGATTTACCTCGGCACGCTGGCCGACAAGATCGGCCGGCCTGTGTCGATTTGCGTATGCATCGCGCTGTTCAGTTTCTTCACAGCCGCGGCCGGACTGACGCACGATCCGTTGAGCTTCAGCATTACCCGGTTCTTCGCAGGTCTCGGGATTGGCGGCGTGCTTCCCATCGTGACTGCTCAGATGGGTGAATATGCTCCGCGCAAGATCCGAGCCCGTCTCGTCACCCTGGTGTTCGCTGGGTACTCGATCGGCGGCATCCTTGTGGCGCTCACCGGCAAGCAACTGATTGAAGCCTATGGCTGGCAGTCCGTGTTCTTCATCGCCGGCACGCCCATCCTGATCATTCCCTTCGTCTTGCTGACCATGCCTGATTCGCTGGCGTTTCTGGTGCAGCGAAACCGTGCCGAGAAGCTCGTACAACTGATCAGGAAGATCGCGCCGGAGGTTCAAGTCAGTAGCCAAGACCGGTTCGTCATGCCCCAAGAGGCGATGGTGACCAAAGCCCCGGTGGCCAAGCTGTTTCAGGACGGACGTGGATTCAGCACAGTCATGATCTGGGTCGCCTTCTTCATGGGGCTGTTCATGGTGTACTCGTTGAGTTCGTGGCTCACAAAGTTGATGGCCATGTCGGGCTATAGCCTTGGGTCCGCACTTACCTTTGTGTTGGTTTTCAACATTGGTGCCGTGGTCGGTGCTGTGGGTGGTGGTTGGCTGGGCGACAAGTACAACATCAAATATGTACTGGTGGCCTTCTACGCGACCGGTGCAGTGTCGCTGGCGTTGATGGGTTACACGAAATCGACTGAGCTGCTCTTCCTTGTCGTGTTCGTCGTCGGTGCCTCGACCCTTGGAACACAGCTCCTGGCGTACGCATACGCCGGTGAGTTTTACCCCGCTTCGATTCGCTCGACCGGTGTGGGCTTTGCCTCCGGTATCGGCCGCCTCGGAGCGATCGCCGCACCCGTGCTGATCGGCATGCTGGTGGCGATGCGACTGCCTCTGGAGCAGAACTTCTTGGCGATCGGCCTTGCCGGCGTATTGGGCACCGTCGCGGTCATGATGATCGACCATCGCCGCAGCGCGGCCAACACACATGGCGCGGAAGCGCTTCCCTCACACTCCGACATCCCTTCGTCGGCAAGCAGTTGACCCATCACCCTCAGGAAATCATCCGATGCAGATCAGTAACAACGTATTCGTCGTAACCGGCGGCGGCTCTGGACTGGGAGCCGCAACTGCCCGATTGCTCTCTGAGCAAGGGGGCAAGGTGGTGATCGTCGACCTCGATCTGGAGGCCGCCGAAGCGATGGCTGAGGAACTCCGCTGCGCGTCTGTCTGTGCCGACGTGACGAGCGAAGAGGGAGCAAAAGACGTATTCAAAGCAGCAACCGCGCTGGGAACATTGCGCGGCCTGGTGAACTGCGCCGGTATCGCGCCCGCGGAGAAGGTAGTAGGCAAGCAGGGGCCGCACGCAATGAGTTCCTTCTTGCGCACCCTCAACATAAACCTGGGCGGCACGTTCAATATGGTTCGGCTGGCCGCCGAAATCATGCAACAGGAGCCACCCGACGACAATGGCGAGCGCGGTGTGATCATCAACACTGCGTCGGTTGCTGCGTTCGACGGCCAGATTGGGCAGGCCGCCTACGCCGCCTCGAAGGGCGGTGTGGTTGCGATGACCTTGCCGCTCGCGCGGGAGTTGGCCAGGTCCGGAATTCGGGTCGTGACGATTGCTCCAGGGATCATGGAAACCCCGATGCTGCTCAAGATGCCAGCCGATGTGCAAGAGGCGCTGGGTCGGTTCGTTCCGTTTCCTTCGCGCTTGGGTAAGGCGACGGAGTTCGCCGGTCTGGTCGAGCACGTGCTTGGCAATGGCTACTTGAATGGCGAGGTCATCCGGCTCGATGGCGCCATCCGGATGGCGGCAAAGTAAATCACCAGAACGGAGACCGAACATGAGTACAAACGATCCAGTCGTCATTCTGTCCGCCGCACGCACGCCGATCGGTGGCTTCCAAGGAGATCTCGCAAGCCTGACAGCCCCGGAACTGGGCGGGTTCGCTATTCGCGCAGCTGTTGAGCGCGCGCGTATCGATGCTGGCGCGATCCAGGAACTGCTGATGGGTTGCGTTCTCCCCGCCGGCGTTGGTCAGGCTCCTACGCGTCAAGCCTGCCTGAACGCGGGCCTTGCTGAATCGGTGACGTGTACGACGATCAGCAAGGTGTGCGGATCCGGCATGAAAGCCGTGATGCTGGCGCATGATTCGATCGCCGCTGGTACCAACGACGTGATGGTTGCTGGGGGCATGGAGTCGATGACGAACGCCCCCTATCTGCTGCCCAAAGCGCGCAAAGGGTATCGGCTCGGCCACGGGCAGTTGCTGGACCACATGTTCTTCGATGGACTGGAAGACCACTATCAAAATGACACACGCGGCCGGCTGATGGGTACGTTCGCCGAGGACTGTGCCGAGCGCTATGGCTTCTCGCGCGAAGCCCAGGACGAATGGGCCATTCTCTCGACCCAGCGTGCGAAGGCGGCGATCGAACGCGGTGATTTCGCATGGGAAACAACGCCGGTCATGGTCCAAGGTCGGACGGGCGAGGTCACGCTGCAGAGCGATGAGCAGCCGCCAAAGGTCAACCTTGAGAAGATTCCCTCGTTGAAGCCAGCCTTCAAAAAAGGGGGGACGGTGACGCCGGCGAACTCAAGCTCGATTTCGGACGGCGCTGCTGCGTTGGTGCTGGCGCGGGAATCGACTGCCAGGAAGCTGGGTGTGCAGCCACTCGCCCGAATCGTTGGCCACGCAACACATGCACAAGCACCGGCGGAGTTCACCACCGCTCCGGTAGGGGCCATCCAAAAGCTGCTTGGTCAGACCGGCTGGTCGACCGCAGATGTCGGTTTGTGGGAAATCAACGAGGCGTTCGCTGTAGTCACGATGGCGGCGATTCATGACCTGCGCTTGGACCCTGAGACCGTCAACGTTCATGGTGGAGCGTGCGCTCTTGGGCATCCCATCGGTGCGTCTGGCGCACGGATCCTTGTGACACTTCTTGGCGCCCTCAGGAAGGCGGAAAAGAAGCGTGGCGTGGCAAGCCTTTGCATCGGCGGCGGTGAGGCAACGGCGGTTGCGGTCGAGCTGTTGTAAGGAAAGGCCATCTGCCTCGCATTCGACGCGAGGCAGGTGGCGTCGTGAAGTTGTTGGTCGGAGCCAAATGTGAGTGAAGTGGTTTTGCGAAAGACAATCGACCGGGTCGGTTTCATTCAGATCAACCGCCCGGAAGCGCTGAATGCGCTCAATGACGATGTCATGGACGGAATTGGTGCTGCTGTTGATGCGTACGAGCGGGACGACAACATCGGATGCATCGTCCTGACCGGCAATGAGCGCGCGTTTGCAGCGGGTGCGGATGTTGCGCACATGAAGGATTTCGATTTCCAGAAGGTCTACAAAGGCAACTTCATCTCGAGAAATTGGGAGAAGGTTCGGGAGGCGAGAGAACCAGTTTTGGCCGCGGTGTCGCGGTTACGCGTTGGGTGGCGGATGCGAATAGGCGATGATGTGCGATCTGATCTTTGCCTCGGATGCGGCACGGTTCGGACAGCCCGAAATCAAGATTGGAACGATGCCTGGTGCTGGCGGAACGCAACGCCTGCCACGGCTTGTCGGCAAAGCCAAGGCAATGGACCTGTGTCTGACCTCGCGCATGGTTGATGCGGCCGAGGCTGAGCGTTGGGGCATTGTCTCGCGGGTCTATCCCTGCGATCGACTACTCGACGAAACGCTGGAAGCTGCCAAGCTGATTGCCAATTACTCGTTACCTGTAGTCATGATGTTCAAGGAATCGATCAATCGGGCATACGAGGCATCTTTGGCTGAGGGCCTGCTCTTCGAGAGCGGCGCCTTTCATTCCACGTTTGGACTTGATGACCAGAAGGAAGGGATGTCCGCCTTCCTGTCGAAACGGCAACCAACGTTCAAGCACCGCTGACAGCGGGTGAATGCTTAAGGTGTCGAGACCACAGAGCGGGCGGCATTCCAGAACGAAAACGACTGCCAGCTTGAACAAGGTTTTCTGTACATCAAGGAGTGGCCCAACCTGAATATGGCAGGGCTACTCCAGCATCTTCGACTGAATACGGCTCGAAATTTCCAATCGTCTTGCGCAAGACAATCCTGAGCAGGCCCGATCGGTATGGTCGTCATCGAGGTGCTTCGCCGCCATGCTCGTCAGTGACGACGTACCTCGCAGGACTATTTACTTGAACGAAAGCGACTCGTGGACAACTAGAAGTCCCGGCGTCTGCTAGGAGACAACGTCATGAAGTTCACCAAAGTCAGGCCGCAATGGCYTGCACCCACTGTGGCAACGCTATCGGCCTTGCTCGTCGTTGGTTGTGGAGGAGGCAGCGACTCTGTCGTAGCCGATGCCACGCCCCAGTTGACGCCAGCGCAGCAGTGCGCGGCGCTTCAAGGTTCAGCCGTACCAGCCTCCGCGATTGGTTTGCCAACGACTGGCGCCACGATCGCGTCGGCGACGCTCATTGCTGCGACGGCGTCGGGCAATACAAATGGCGAGTTCTGCAAGGTCTTGGGGGGGATTCATCCCGTGGACCCGGCCGCGCCGGACATCAAGTTCGAAGTTGATTTGCCGTCCACTTGGAACGGGAAATCTGTTCACTTCGGTGGTGGTGGGCTTGACGGGTCTGTCCCGGCCACAACAGGCTTCACAAAAACCGGCCTCACATCCTATGGCGAACCGAAGGGGGTTCTGACTCCGCTGGCGCGCGGATATGTGACGCTTGGCAGCGATAGCGGGCATGAAGGAAGCTTTGGGGATGGCCGGTTCGCTCAGAACGATGAGGCGTTGGCGAACTATGCCGGCGACCACATCAAGAAAACGCATGATGTCGCTCTGTTTTTAACCAAGCAGCGCTACGGGGCGACGTTCGCGCATAGCTACTACATTGGTGGCTCTGGCGGCGGTCGTCAGGCGCTTATCGCTGCGCAGAAGTACGCCTCAGACTACGATGGCATCATTTCGACTTATCCCGCGTCCGGGATCATGGGGCTGGCCTTCCAAATGGGGCGCATCTCTCAGGCGTCACTTGCCCGAGGCGGCTTCATCAACGCAAACAAGGCCGCTATGCTCAAGAAGGCTGTGATGTCGGCCTGTGACAGTTTGGACGGCGCGACAGACGGCCTGATCAGCAATCCGAGTCCTTGTACGTTCGATCCGGCGACTGTGCGATGCCCGGGGGGCGCCGACACGGGCGACACTTGCCTGTCTGACGCCCAGATCAGCACTGTCAATACCATGGCCACGCCGCTGAAGACGAACTTTGATTTCGCAAACGGTATTCACAGCATTCCGGGTTACAACATCCTCGCAGGCACCGATTTCTGGAGTGGCTTCTTGTTACCGCTGGGGGACTCTCCAGCAGACGCCGTACTGGACCCTGGGACAAATGCAACTGCACAATGGTCGTTCTTCTATGCCTTCCCGAATAGCCTCGTGCGATACGCTATTGCAAGGGATCCCTCGCTCGATTTGATGTCCTTCAACTTCACGGATCCAGGGTTGCTCACCGCTAGGACACAGACGGTGAGTCAAATGATGGACTCCACGACTGTCAACCTGGACAACTTCAAGAACCGAGGTGGGAAGGTGATCCTTCAGCACGGGCAATCCGACCAGTTCATTCCGGCTCAAATGTCGATTGACTACTACAACCGATTGCTGGCGAACTATGGGCAGAATGCGTTGTCGTCATTCCTCAAGTTCTATCTGGTTCCCGGTGCCGCACATGGCACGGGCGGGCAGTTTGAGGCGGCATATGATGGGCTGACTGCTTTGGACAACTGGGTCACGAAAGGCACGGCTCCGCAAAATCTCGTCGTTACCGACTTGAACCCGCCCACTGCGGGACGCACTCGGCCTCTGTGCGAGTACCCCAAGTGGCCAAAGTACGTCAGCGGGGACGTGAACGCCGCATCAAGCTATACGTGCTCCAATTGATCCACTGCCTGTGACAATATTGTCACAGGCGGATCAAGTCACTTCACAACTTCAGTCCTCTTGTGCTGCCGGCCGAAAACACGAGGCCGGCAGCACATCCGCTAAGCGCAAGAGGCTTGTAGAGGTAGTCGGCGCGACAGAAATCCTTGCGGAAGGCGAGGTCGGGGGTTGAGATCGTCCTCCGCTAGCCGGTAGAGACGGTCGATTCCTGAAGGAAGCGACTACACAGTCGGAATCCTATAGGCGGGCGCCTGTAAGCCTGAAACCCCTCGCAGACAAAAAGTGATGATGGCCGAGCCGTGGGCGGCTGCCTGGACAGCATCGGCTGTAGCGTTGTTGGTGAGCGGTGCCACCAGGCCTTCGAAAAGGCAGCCGACTATGCAGTCGGCTGATGCGGCGGCATCCTGTGCAGGGAACTCGCCATTCGCCATACCCTGCTCAATGATCGTCTTGAATACCCTGGCCAGTGCTCGGTGATAAGTGAGCCGGGCAGCCTCGACATCTGGCTCAACAGGTTCAGCAACTAGGGCGTAGGCTAAGCGTCGGCCTCGCAAGGCGCGACTCGCGAACGTCCATGCGGCCGCACCAAGACGTTCTAGTGCGGTCCCATCACGCATGGCGATACCAGCTACGACGTCGACTTCCCGTTGCGCCGTCGTTTTCACGAGTTCGACCAACAACTCGGTCTTGGACGGAAAGTAGCGGTACAACGTGCCGATCGCGATGCCTGCAGCCTCGGCAATCAACGACATCTGGGCTTCTCGGAACCCAGATTCCGCCACCAAATCTCGTGCGGCTTGGAGGATCAACGGATGTTTGTCGGCACCCCGCCGGCGAATCCGAATGCGCGGAGGGCTATGTGGAATTTCCATTTCAGTTATGCCTGCTTTTCGACGAGCAATTGTGCAGTACACCGCTCACCTTTATGGTGGCCATTATAGCGCTCTCCGTACAAACACCTAGCCGTGCTTCGCTTGACAGTATCCCTTTCGGGCCATAATCTAAAGCGAATCCAGATTTCACTTAACGGAACGTCGAATCCCACTCGATCCCGACAGCTTCCCAGGTCGGAGGTCTGCCAAGGAACTGGAAGACTGGACTTCTGCACAGTGCTTGCCACATGCCAGCGGTATCAAGTCGGCGACGGGTGCTCAGCGCAAACAGGTGATCATGCAACTGCGCAATACTGGCTCCAAATGATGAACCACGTGAATGGCATGCAAGCCAAGCGAGCGGAACCGATGCGAGTTTCGCCCGTCGTCCTCTCGAAATCCAGCAGCTTGGTCGACTCCACCTTGCAGAATCGCAATGATGGTTTTTGCAAGCCTGGCCATCTAAGTCTGGAGGCGTTTCTTTTGCAGGCGCCCTGGTGCTCGAATCTGACCTCTGAGCAGAAGACTCGAGTTATGCGTGATAGCTTTGACCGATCCTACGATGCTGGTGCTGTTGCGTGCCATCGAGGGGATCCTGCCGACCACTGGCTTGCGGTGATGGAAGGGATCGTGAAGGTCGATACCGCCTCGAGAGAGGGGCGGGTTATCACATTTGCGGGCGTTCCTGCCGGCTCGTGGTTCGGTGAGGGTGTTGTGCTGAAAGACGAGCCACGGCCCTATTCTGTTGTTGCGATCCGGGATAGTCGCCTAGCATTCGTACCCAAGTCGACATTCCTTTGGCTCCTTGAGCAGAGCCACTCGTTCAGCAGATACGTGATCGACCAACTCAACGCTCGATGTGGCTACTACGTTGGACTGGTGCACAACCTTCGGCTGCATGAAGCATCTGCGCGGGTGGCATTCTGTTTGGCAGAGCTTTTCAATCAGCAGCTCTATCCAGCCACGGACAAGACGTTGGGCTTCTCCCAGGAGGAAATTGGGAGGCTTTGCGGGCTTTCAAGGCAGAACACGAATCGGGCCATCCGCGAACTGGAAGATGCAGGGTTAGTGGTTGCTGAGTATGGGTCGATTCAGATACTGGATTTGGCGGCATTGCGTAGATTCGCACACTCCGGGGATTGAAGAGGCGCAACTGTTATCGGGTCCGCACGCTGATGCGCGAGGCGGATTTGCGCGCGCGATGGAAGACGTCCAACGCAAAGTCCTTGTGCCCGCAGCGCATGCTCATGCCACCGACAACGATCGGTCGACGCCCGCCCACAAAGGGCACATTCGGATCGACGGGTCGCTGCAGCCCCTCCTGGAGGAGTTCCTTCGAGTGGAAGGCGTATTCCGGGTACCGCTCTGGCAGCAGCCAGAATCCCGGCTCGGGCACCCAAAGCGCCTCCATGGCCGGGCTTGGCCGGATGAAGGACGCGCCCCAGGCATGAGGGGTTGCGGCTCCAGTCGGGTGGGCGGCAGCGGCAGGGCAAGACCACGGTCTGCGGGCTCGGTCTCAATGCGGAGAAGCCATAGTGCACGGTAGTCCAGCATCGTACATTATTTCGGAGATTGCAACACGTTCAAACGGTATATCGATGTCCGCACCAATCAATGGATTTAGTAGCGCTATCTGTGACTGGTGCTCCCAGACATGCGCGGCCTCTTTTTCTGATCGAAGACCGTCCCTATGGGCGGGTAATCATGCAGGTCTAGGGCTTCGCAGACCTGCGCTCGAGAGAGCCCTCGACCACCTCGCCAGGCTGGAGATCCCGGCTCTCACGGTGGTCCAGGGCGGCTGCGTCGGCGGAGGACTCGAACGCGAAAGGCCCACGTCATCGGTCACAGCCCAACCATCAGGGGTCTTGATGGTGCAGGCGAATCGATTGCGCCGCCCATTACGCGTCCAAGCTCGAACTGTTCGGCGATACGGGGCCAAACGGCCGTTTATTGGCTCTCACGGGACGCTCTGCGGGTAGAGGCCGGATGCCCGCTTGTCGGGCCAAAGCGGACGATTGCGGATTGCCACGGGTTGCGGTTGATTTGCTGCTTTTGGCGCCAATGAGCGAGCTACCGTTATCGGGCCAGGTTCGATAATTCACCGGAGCAGTGTAGGATTGGGGCTTTTCCGCGGTCCTGCTTGAAGGCGCAAATGGCGTCTACAGAGTTGAATGCGGCGTTGCTCATCGAGCTGCTGCCCTTCATATGACCAAGAAGCTCTTGCTGGTGGACTACGAGAACGTCCACAAGGTTGACCTCTCGCTACTGGACAACAGCTACAGCGCTATCATCTTTGTAGGGGCGAAGCAGAACCCACCCAAGACGGCAAGGAAGTCGTCGACCGCACATAGGTTCCAGCGAGTTGACTTCCACAAGATCGAGGGTAGTGGGAAGAATGCGCTGGACTTCCACATTGCGTTCCAGCTTGGCCGCACGATCGAGACTGCACCGCAAACGGAGTGCTTTCTTCTATCGACGGACAAAAGCTTTGACCCGTTGCTTAGCCGCCCGATGGGTCAGGCCGAAGCTGGTGGCCGAGATCTCGTTCGCCGAGTGGACCAAAGAAGGCCGAATCCGGCATCCCGTCTTCCATGCCTTGCGCGCTGACAAGGCCGCGGGCAACGTGACAAGGGAGCGGCCTGTCGATGTAGAACAGCCCCTGCCTCGGCCAGCGCGCTCAGTCAAGGTATCCAACGCGGAACGTGTGATTGACCCGTCGAGCGGAATGACGAAAGGTGACCTGATCGGTTTCTACGAAGCCATCGCGCCGCACATGCTGCCTCATCTCCGCGGGCGCCCTGTGTCCTTGGTACGCGGGCCAACGGGCATCGACGGCGAGCTGTTCTTTCAGAAGCACGCCGAGACCGTAAAGATCCCGGGGATCAACGTCCTTGATGCCAGCCTATGGGCTGGGCACCCGCCACTCCTGGAGATCTCCAGCCAAACGGCCATAGTCGCCGCAGCGCAACTGAACGTGATCGAGTTCCATACGTGGAATGCGAACAAGCGTGCCATCGACAAGCCGGATCGCGTCATCTTCGATCTGGACCCCGGTGATGGCGTGTCATGGCGGCACATGCTTGACGCCGCCATGCTGACGAAG
>NZ_JBFTNE010000130.1:0-17046 GCF_056397325.1 Cupriavidus sp. 05N39 | reverse complement strand
CTTGGCACGGATGACTTTCTGTTCCTGAGTCATGGCGGACTCCTTGTGGATTCCGCCGCACACTGGCACTCTGGGCTACGCCCTTCGCACCGATGTGCGGCGGCATGGATAACCAACCACTGTCAGATTTAGTCTAGGCTATTACACCTGACGGAACCCATTGGCCTCCTTGCGCAACGATTCGAGAGGTCGCGTCGACGACTGTTTCGTCGCCGTTTTCATCGAATACGGCAAAGACTGGTGCAACGACCGACTCTACGAGGGCGAATTGCTGCTTTTCGAATCTGCCTGGTTCGATGTGGCCTTCGGCATCGAAACTGAGAATTGAAAATGTGTTCCGAACGATGCGCACCGGGTCTCTGGCCACGAGCTCGACGACCACGTCGGCCATTCGCGCTCGTTGCCCCGCAAAAACGGGCAAACAGCGACTTGCCGGATCTCGCCGCATCCGGTCGAACTTGGTGCTCGACAGCCGCCAGAGGGTATCGTCTGGAGCGATGAGAAACCTTCGGCAAGAAAATCCCATGGCCGTGCCGCCCGTGTATCAACTATGAAGCTCACCACGCTCGGTGAGATCCCATAACTTGCCTTGCCGGAAGAAGATTCTCCCCCGCACCTTACACCGCGCGCATGGCCGGCCCCACTGGGCCTTTCTTGCACGTGAAGTGGGTCGCAGCCATCACGCGGGTGTCGTCGAAGTCTGTGGCGTAGGCGATCACGGTTGCGCGGAACTCCGCCACGGCCTTGCCCGAGCCCCGCTGAGGGCCAAGGGTGCCCCTCTCGTCCAGAATGTGCCTGCATTGGCGATGTACATACTCAATTGGATTCAAAGAACGACGCGGGTCTGTGGCTATCTCTTCGCACCTTCATTCAAGCATGACTACTGTCGGAATGAGATCTGACAAGGAAGGCCTCGGCGCGACGGAAGGGATGGCCTTGAGTCTCACTTGTTGATCTCGCCGCTCCATCGATCACGGTTGGCCCAGAACGAACACTGCGGACATTTTTCGCCTTCCAGGTAGTCAATGCCTTCCTCATGCGGGCACCCGATGATGCGATCGAAGGCCACCACCGATTTGGCACCATGCTGGTCGATGAACCGAACGATTGCTTCGGTAACTTCTGGATCGGTTCGCGCATCAGTGGTTTTGCAGAACCACCGCTCAAGCGGGTCGGCGTCCGCACCCTCGTGCGCGACGATGCCAACAGAGACCTTCGTCGCACTCGTGTCGTCGGGCCCGTAGAAGGCAACCGTTGCCACCGGGTAGCCGCAGAAGCCCTTGTCGCGCTTTTTCGCGAACTTGTCTCGGTACCACTGAGCCTTGAATGTCATGACTTCTCCTCGCATGCCCTGCCGAGTGACGTGAGTGGCGCCACCGACCTTAACCAAGCTTACCAACTTTGCACGCTCTTGACCGGTGCCAGTTCCGGCATTGGCCACGCCACAGCCAAAGTGTTCGCTGCCGAAGGGGCCAAGGTCATCGCCGGCGCGCGGGCGTGAGAGCGAACTGGAAGAACTGGTCGCTCAGATCCGCGCGGCCGGCGGCGAAGTCGCCGCAATGGCTGGCGATGTGCTCTCCCGCAAGGATATGGATCGTTGCGGCCGATCTTTGGGGAAGCCCTCTGGATGGTTGTCGCCAGTTGCCGCCCGTGAACGGCCTCGCGGTAAGGCAACTTTAGCGGCTTCTGGTCCGTCTCGCGCCGCGCCCACCGTTCGGTAGCGACAGCCCACTCCCGTGCCACCGTCAACCGCTCGCAGTGTTGCTCCACCGCCATCGAGAATTGGGTACGCGACTCCTGTACGTCTTTCCGATGCCCGTGTACCAGTTCAGGAGTTTGATGAACGGGCGGTCATTCGAGCGCAAATAGGGCTCTTTGAAACCCTTGAGAAAAATCTCCGTCGCAGTACGGGATTGTTTTTTGGTCATTTTCCCGCCTCCGCGGCGTTTGGCGTGTGATGAAGTTTTTTGGTGCTATCCTGCTTGCCCCGCACCCCACAATACTGTTGCGCGCCCCCAACTGAAGCCTTTCCTCTGCCGAACTTGCAGCGGATAGCAGCCCAGTGATGCATCCGGTGGTGCTTGTAGTCGGGTGTGGTGGCGCCATAGGGGAAAACAAATGGCAGCAGACCTTGCGCTACATCCACGGGGGTTGGCTTAGTTGTGCCTCCGTTTGATCACCCCCCCTTTTCGCAAGCACGGTGTTTGTTCCCCTATTGGAGAGCCACAGGGGTCGTGCGGAGTCGAGGGCAAGAAGAATCGTGGACAACGCGGCGAGCGTACTCTGGCGAGCGCAGGGGTAGCCAAACTGACTATTTCTTGCCCGCAGCAGCCGCGCGGTGCTTCTGGACGATTGCGCGAACTTCAGCGTCCAAATTCACCTGATCCCGCACCCGCTTAGCCTCCGCCACTCTCCGTGCCTCCGCACCTTTGGGGTCGAACCGTCCATTAACGTAGTTCGCAGAATTTTCTTCGGGGAAGTCCTCGAAGTATTCCGACCATTCACCCATAATTAGCCCCTTTGCGTTGCGTCACATACTAAGGGTCCGTTGCCAACCAGTCGTGGATTCGGTCCCATCACAAGCTTTGTATGCAGCTCAGACAATTGGACGCCACCGGAAGCCTTTGCTGAGCATGCAATCGTTTACCGCCGCGCCTTGGTCGGTTGGGGCCAATTTATTGAGCCGCACTTGGTACCTACATTCTGCTAGTTCAGTTGCGGATTCCTCTCGGTCAATACCTTGTTTCTGCCACGCATATTGTCTGGGTGGCAAGCACCCGGTAACGCTGACTGTGACCAGCATGCCAGACAGCCATTGGACGACCCCTCTTGATTTCATTTTTCCCGGTCCGTTCACCGAATTCTTGTTCGCAATAGTCTGACGAGAACTTGTGCGAATGCATATCCCCTATTCGGGGGAAGAATCCGCTCACTATAATCCCCTCGACCACTCATTCGAGCGATTGCATCAGGGTCGCTCCGCAATTGATATCGAGGATTTCCGCCGCTTCACGGCGCGGGCTGCTGGCGCTTAATGTGCGCCATAAGCATCTTTTTCGCGCGAGTCCCTCCATACTGCAATACGGTACGCAGCCTGGCTGCCCTCCACGCGCAATCAAGTTATGCAGCGCGGCGATCGACGCGTGGTCTCCTACTAGTTATCGCGGCACGTTCATTGCGGAGCACTGAGATCGCCGGCCGCGCCAAGCCGGTCAAGCTCTCGACTATTCATAAGAGACCAAGTGATCGTGGCCCTTGCAAGTCAACTGCGCACTGCACGTGGGACAAACGCTGGTCCGGGCAACTGCCTCGGCAACCTGTGCCGCGACCATCGTGCGCTGCAGCCGACCCAGCAATAATTTCGCCTCCTCCAGATGCAGGCCAGCGAGCCCACATCTAGGCCGTCTTTTGAACTGGGCAATTTCGGTGACGGTGGCTCGCACCCGATTTGGCGCGCTCTCCATATCGTGCCGCCACCACGCGTTGAAGTCGTATACATAGACGAAGTCTTCGTGTTCTCGCAGACTAAACGCGGCCAGCATCAGCTCGTTTGTCACCGTGGAAAATTGCAGGACGCCCTCATGGGCTTCGCCGTTACGCCTGCCTCGGATCGTGAACTGGTGCAGATGTTCGTCCGTCCAGCCCACGACTACCTGGATGACACTGTGTAAGTGCGCGAGCGTCAAGTGCTCGGGAACGATGACGCGCCGCCAAACCGGCGGGCTCAAGGCCCGCAGGCTGATTCGCAACTGGAGGACGGAGATCGCCGGTTGAGGATCGAAGGACATGAGCACACTGCAGGTGCCTCATTATGCTCTTGCGTGAAGACTGATCTCAGCCCCCGCTTTGGCGCGCTCTCCAGATTGGGTAGTTCTCAGGACTCCACGCAACGGACACTCGGCTTTTCGTTAGCATCCACAGCGCCTTCGGAAATATGGCGATTCTGCAGGTGGCTGTGCATCGCCTCGCAGCGGATCAACATCGTCGCCGTGGGTTCCCCGTCAGCGCCGGGACGGCCAGCTTCCGCGGCGACCCGCAGATAGACTTGCCGGGAGACAACGGCGATGATCACAATGATGGTGCCGACGCCGAACGCTCGGACTGCAAGGAGGAGGTATTGCGCCATGGCGAAACTGCATAGCAGGGAGGAGATTGGCAGCGAGACTACACGAGGATGTCCCGCGACGGTGTCACGCCGTTGCAGGATTGACAAATCCGTTTCGTCACGGCGGGCGGGATCGTGCGCTACATGACGCCGCATGGCGGCACTGAAAAGAATGTCCCGAAAAGCAATTGAGGCCTTACCGACCGGCCGCTACTGGGCCACGCCACGCGCGCCCTTCCCGCTGGACGGTCCCAATGGCCATGATGAGGTCTTCCCCGGCGCCCAATGCCTCAGCGACGGCAAATGGGTCACCTTCTATAAGGACGGGGAAGAAGTCTGGGCGTGCAATGCCGTGTATGCCGCCGCCCATTTCGACTTTGCACCGGTTCCAACCCACCGCTCGCCGACGGACAACTGAGGGTYGTACGGTTCCCCAGGCCGCGGGGTACGTTTCGACAAACAGTCGAGTCCATGTGAAGGCAAAGTTCAGATGTCCATTTTTCGCGGACCGGGCGTTATATAAAATTAGCATCACGACCCTTTGACGGGCGGAACCGTTGGATTGCATAAATTTGTTCCCGGTATTTTCAGAATTTTGTTCCTGGCCCCATGGGCCCAGGGCTGACGGGCGCCACGGCGAGGAGGCCAGGTAGTCCGGCGACAGCCCATCCAGCCCCGCTCGCGTGCCACCGGCGGGGCGCCAGGATCGCGCTGGGCTCATGCGGCGCTACCTGACGCCGACCGTCCTCGTTGTCGCACGCCGAGTGTTGTCCTCGGGATCACAAGCGCCGTCCGCTGTGTCCACGCAGGCGACTGCCCAATCCGTTGGGAAAGGAACAAAATTACTTCAACCGTCGGCCGGCGGAACAATTTTCTGCAAAATTAGTTGAAGCAAAATTGTTCCCATCGCCTTGGAAACGGTTAGCTGACGGGTGACCAGCGGAAACAAAATTATGCAAGCCAACGTCCCCCCAACGGCTAGCCACGAGGACAGTGGTCGGCCGTTCCCGGCCAACCTCTGCCATTCGACGCAGTCCATGCGAACGGCCGGGATGGCCATGGAAGCAGCCAAAGGCTAACCTCTCGCACTCCATCGTTTGGCGCCGCTGGCGCCACACTGGCGCTTCTGCCGAAAAAATCATATAACCCAATTCATACGGAAAGGTTATCCGCCTGCCTGCGCGGCTTATGCCACACATTTAAGTTGGTTCGCGCACGGACTGTCGCCTGGTTTAGGTTCGGGACTATCCAGGCAGGACGGAGACATGCCATGCAGCAACCAGGGCCTTCCGATGCGTTCTAATTGCCCAATTCTTGGGCTGTGTTCCAGTGACGGGGCCAACTCTTCTGGGAAGGATCGCAGGATGCTCACAAGACTGAAAGCGGCGTTCCGCTACTTCAACAGCGTGGTCCCGTTCCGACTCGGCCCCGCCCTGATCACGACGGTCGTGCTGATCACCCTGTTGCTGATGCCTGTGCCAGAGGGGCTCAAGCCCAAGGCTTGGGGCCTGGTTGCCATCTTTCTGACAACAATCGTTGCGATCATCCTGAAGGTCATGCCGATCGGGGTTATGGCGATGATGGCCATCGTCGTCCTCTCGCTGTCGCAGGTAACCTCGACCTCGTCGAAGGGGGCGATCGCTGATGCGCTGACCGCTTTCGACAGCCCGCTAATCTGGTTGATCGTGGTGGCCATCCTGATCTCCCGCGGCGTGAAGAAAACCGGCTTGGGCACCCGTATCGGCCTGATGTTCATCTCCCTGATGGGGAAACGAACGATAGGCATCGGCTATGGTCTGGCCACCTGTGAACTGGTGCTGGCGCCCTTCACACCGAGCAATACCGCGCGCGGTGGCGGCATCGTGCATCCGATCATGAAGTCGATCGCCAACGCATTCGACTCGGACCCGGACAAGGGCACCGAGGGCAAGGTCGGCACCTACCTGGCGTTGGTCAACTATCACGCCAACCCGATCTCCTCGGCGATGTTCGTGACCGCCACCGCCCCGAACCCGCTGGTGGTGGACTACATCGCCAAGGCAACCAATCAAAATCTGCATCTGAGCTGGATGAGCTGGGCGCTGTGCATGCTGCTGCCCGGCCTGCTATGCATGCTGGTGATGCCGCTGGTGATCTATGTGTTGTCGCCGCCGCAGCTCAAGGCCACACCCAATGCGGTGGAATATGCGCACGCCGAAATGGCGAAAATGGGTCCCGTGTCGCCGAAGGAAAGGGTCATGATATTCACCTTCGCGCTGCTGCTGCTGCTGTGGGCCAACGTTCCGGCGATGGTGTTCGGTCCGTTGCTCACGCTGGACCCCACGGTGGTCGCCTTCGTCGGCCTGTTCGTGCTGATCATTACTGGCACCATCGACTGGGACGACGTGCTGTCCGAAAAAAGCGCCTGGGACACGCTGATATGGTTTGGTGCGCTGATCATGCTGGCCGAGCAACTGAACAAGCAAGGCGTGATCACGTGGTTCTCGAATGGCATGAGCGACGCGATCGTGTCCAGCGGCATCGGCTGGGGCGGCACGGCCGCGGTCCTGGTGGCGGTCTTCGTTTTCTCGCACTACTTGTTCGCCAGCACGACGGCGCACATCAGTGCGATGATGCTCGCCTTCCTGACGGTCGGCGTCCATCTGATACCGCCAGCGTATGTGGTGCCGTTCATGCTGCTGATGGCGGCCGGCTCGGCGATCATGATGACGCTGACCCACTATGCAACGGGCACCTCGCCGATCATCTTTGGCAGCGGCTTTGTCACGATGGGAACCTGGTGGCGCGTCGGTTTTGTGATGTGCGTGGTGGAACTGCTGATCTTCGCCGTGGTCGGCAGCGTCTGGTGGAAGGTGCTTGGCTTCTGGTGAGATACCGCAGTGGCCGGTTTGGGCCCAGGCCGCCTTGCGCCTATGCAATCAGAAGCGCCTCGTATTCCCCCCGAAACTGTTGCAAGGAACTCTCTACCACCGTCACGGCGCCGTCAATGAGACCGCAGCGGCCGCTGCCGGGCAGGATGCGACACAAGTTCTCCAGCGCTTCCAGATCGGCGCGCACGCCGCGGCCCGTGTCGATCCGGCTGAGCAATCGCATCAACTGGAAGGTTCCGCCCTTGCAAGGTGGACACTGGCCGCAAGAGCCCTGGGCGAAGAAGCTCACGTACTCGGCAACCTTGCGGACGATACTGGTGCCTTCCGACACGACGATCATGGCACCTGTCCCCAAACGCGAACGCCGTTGACGCACCGAGTCAAAGTCCAGTGCCACATCGAGATCACGCTTCGTCAGCAAGGTGTTGGAAGGGCCGCCCGTAAAGACAGCCTTGAATTCCTTGCCCTGGAGCATGCCACCGCCATGCTCGAAAACCAGGGTTTCCAGACTCGTGCCCATCGGCAGTTCATACAAGCCGGGACGCAGGACGTCACCCGAGAGTGAATAGAGCTTGGTTCCCGCTGCATTCCCAATGCCAAGGCTACGATACCACTGCGCCCCGTGGCGCAGAATTCCCGGTACGTGCGCCATGGTCTCGGTGTTGTTCACGATGGTCGGTGAGCCATGCACACCGTGTTCAGCGGGATAAGGCGGCTTGCGTCGCGGGAACGGGAATCCGCCCTCGACACTCGCTATCACCGCCGTCTCCTCGCCCCCGATGTACAAGCCTGAACTTGCTATCACGTCAAGCGATATTGGGCCGCCGACCAGTCGCTCAAGTTCAGCGAACTGGGCGTGCCCCCGCCACTGCTGGACCGCCTGGCGAGCCATATTGAGGGACAACGGCTGATGTGGATTGACGTACAGGACGACATGGTTGGCACGGGTAGCTGCCGCGGCGATGAGCGCACCCTCGATTACCTGATGCGGTGTGTGCTCCAGCAGATAGCGGTCCTTGAACGTACCGGGCTCGTCTTCGTTGCCGTTGCAGATGATGTATTTGTCCCCAGCAACGGCGGCGGCAACCGGTGCCCATTTGCGATGCGTCGCAAAGCCGGCGCCGCCCATCCCGCGAAGGTCCGCCTGCTCGATTTCGGCAAGGATTGCAAGCGGATCGCGCAGTGCCTTGGCCAGTCCCTCTCCGCCGCCGTGTGCAAGCCAGGCGTCCAGGTCTGCGCCGACCCGGACATCGTCCCTCAGGAGAACCTGATTCAGCTGTTCCATTGCGCGCTCCGTGGATCGCTCATCGGACGCCGCCGACCGCTCCGCTCCACTTGCCCCGGCGCAAAGCTGCATCGACCCGCAGGTCAAAATGCGCGTAGCCGGGGAAGAGTTGCGGAGCCTTGACATGCAAGGGTAGCCCTGCCAGCGTCAGTTCCCGCTGCCAGGCGTGCACATGGCCGATTCCTGCGCGGCTGGCCATGACACTCCCCCCCGATTCCGCTGCCTTGGCGCCGGCACGCCGCCCCATGCTCAGGATGTCGAGCAGCGCGTTCCCCATCAACCGGTTGCGCCCGTGAATGCCTCCTGTGACCTCGCCGACGCAATACAGGCCGGGCACGCTCGTGGCGCCATCCTTGTCGATCGCAACGCCACCGTTCTGGTAGTGGAGGGTCGGGTAGACGAGGAAGGGCTCCAGTGCCGCGTCGTGACCGCACCTCTGCGCGAGATGGCGCAGCGTCACGAGGCGCTTGGCCAGAATGCCAGGGTTCTCCATTTCGAGCGTCGGCGTGTCGAGGAATACGCCAGTCTGGCCGTCTCGGTCAATTCCACGCCCCTGCGCGCATTCGCGCAGGATCGCAGAGGCCACGACGTCCCGGGGCTTGAGTTCGTCTACGAAGCGCTCACCCTCGCCATTGATCAGCTTGGCGCCTGCCGAGCGCGCTGCTTCCGAGATGAGTCCTCCCGCCAGGTGGGCCGGGTACGCGATGCCGGTGGGGTGGTACTGGAACGAGTCGAGTTCGCGCACGCGTGCCCCGATCCGATAGGCCAGCACAAGGCCGTCAGCGGTAGCGCCGTAGTGGTTGGACGTTGGGAAGGAATTCAGGTGCAGGCGCCCCGCCCCCCCGGTGGCGAGAATCACGGCACGCGCGCGCACCAGCACAAAGGTACGCCACTCGAGGTTGTAGATCACGGCTCCGGCGCAGCGCCCCCGCTCGTCGGACAGCAGCTCGACCGCGGGGCAGCGGTTCCATACCTCGATGCCGGGATCCAGGTCCACCGCCTCGCGCAGCACGCGCATCATCTCCAACCCGGTGTAGTCCCGATAGGAAAGAATGCGCGCCGCCGAGGCGCCACCGGGCTTCTTGCGCAGGAGGTTGCTGCCCATGGGCCGGCCCTCCTCCAGGTCGAACATCACGCCAAGCTGGATCAGCCAGCGAATGACATCGGGGCCGTCCATCACCATCTGCGCAACGAGTTCTGGCTCGCCGCAGAAGTGCCCGGCGCGTAAGGTGTCCTCGAAGTGCAATTGGGGACTGTCGTCCTCTCCGACGGCCGCCTGGATTCCGCCTTCGGCCATAACGGTGTTGCTGTCTCCCAGGCGCAGCTTGGTGGCGAGGATCACCTGCGCGCCTTGCTTTGCCGCAATGAGCGCCGCAGCGCATCCGCCACCGCCGCCGCCGATGATCAGCACGTCGGTGCTGGTAACTTGCGCACCCGCAATGTCGATATCGTCGATCAGCGCGTTGGCCTGGAGATAGCGCGCGAGATCCGGCTGACAGGGCTCTCCGCGGTTCACCCCGACGCTCAGCGCAACGTGCGCATTGGGTCCATGGTCGGGGTGATAGCCCTTGAGGAGTTCATCGACAGAGGTGTCATCGGTGCGGACCTTTGGCACCGCACCGGGCCGGTAGCGCTTGCGCGCGTCCTCATAATGGATGCTGGCGGGCATTGCGTTTTTCCGATCAGCGCGGCGGCCGCGCGCCCTGCGCGTCGAAGTCGATCTTCATTTCGCCGCTCTCGATCTGCTGCAGCCGGCGCATCAGATTCGCCGGACGCAGCGACTGCGCCGCGRTCATCCGTCGCACAAACAGGCCGAGGTGGTTGGGCCGGATATGCTCGGGGCAGGCCAGCGTGCAGAGGTTACACATGACACACTCGTCGAAGACATCGCTTGATGCAGCCAGTTCGCCCGCCACCGCGAGGTTGACGCCACGCTGGACATCGAGGCCCTTGGGACAAGCGCGATCACAACCGCTGCAGTGTCGACAATGGGAAGCTTCCGGGAATATTTCAGAGATTGTGCGCAGCGCCTGCCAACTGTCGCCAATTTCGTCCATGCGATACCTGTGGCGAGCCGATACGGTGAAGTAATCAAGGAAGGCGACCTGCATACCATCTTCGATCAGCGTCTCGCAACCGAGCGCAGTCTTCACCTCCTGCTCGCCGCTGTGCCGCACCATGACGCGGCATGAACCGCACACCCCCTGCCCCATGCAGCCGACGCCCTCGACAAGCGTCTCGCCCGCGTAAAGGAAGGCCTGCAGGATGGAGCAGTTGGCCGGCGCCTCGACTTGGCGTCCTTCGATGCTCAAGCGTACCAGAACCATCTTGTCGCACTCCGTCGTTCGCGGCGCCGGCGCCACACTGGCGCTTCTACCGAAAAGGTCATATAAACCATAGCATACGAAAGGCCATCAGTCTCCTCCGCGGCTTTTGCTCCACATTTAGTTGGCTCGCGCACGGACTGGCGCTTGGTTCGATTACCCAGGCACGACGGAGGTACGCCATGCGGCAACCCAAGATCGTCATCGTCGGCGCAGGACTGGTTGGCGGGTCGGCGGCCCTGTTTGCAGCGGGGGCCATCCCGAGCGCAGAGATCGTCATCATCGATGTCGCGCGAGTGCGGGCCGAAGGGCAGGCGCTGGACCTCGCCCACGCTGCAGCATTCTGGGGACACAACCGCTTCTATGCCGGTGATTACGAGAACGCGCGCGACGCGGACATCATCGTGATTACCGCCGGCGCCGGTGTGAAGCCAGGGCAGACTCGTCTGGACCTGGCCAGAACCAATGCGGGCATCGCGGCGGAAGTTGTGGATCGCCTTGACCCGCTGGCCCCGGATGCGATCTACGTCATCGCGGCCAACCCCTGCGATGTGTTGGCCGGTGTCGTCTTTGACCGCCTGCGCTGCGCGCGGCAGCGTGTCATCAGCTCTGGCACCTCCCTCGACACCGGCCGCCTGCGGTCGCTTCTCTCTGAGCGGCTGGGGATCGTGGCGCCTGCGATTCACGCCTACGTTCTCGGCGAACACGGCGAATCCGCGCTGATCGCCTGGTCCGGCGCGACGGTCTCCGGCATGCCCCTCGAAATGTTTTTGGCTAAGAGCGGCAAGGAGCTTGGGCCTGCCAGTCGCGATCTGCTCCTGCGCTCCGTGCACGAGGCAGCCAAGCTCATCAAGGAAGGCAAGGGCGCCACCCACTACGGGATCGCTAGTGCTATTGGGCGAATTTGTCAGGCCATCGTGCACAACACCGACCTCATTCTCACGGTCGGCATTGTGCACGCCGAAGTCGAAGGCGTACCAGAGGTTTGTTTGTCGCTGCCGATGGTGGTCAATGGCGGCGGAGCGCAGTTACTGGCTTATCCGGAACTTAACCCCACCGAGCGCGAGGCCCTGCGGCGCAGTGCGCGCATCGTCAAGGAGGCAACCGACAGCGTGCTCCAGGATCGGTAGGGACATCGCGCACGCTCCGGACAAGCCGAACGTCGCCGCCAGACAGAGTGACAAGGCGGTCGGCGCCAAGGTCATCAATGATAACGAACCAGCCATGAAGGGCATGCCGGGTGCCGATTTCCACGACATCATCCCGCCTGTTGGCGCGGAGATCCAGAACGGTCATCCGCGTTTTGAAAGACGCCTCTCACTGAACTTCTGCCGCACCTGAGCGCGATTGAGGACCGGATTCACGACGCACCCCAGATATGCGCCGGATCCGAGTCCGGAATCATCGCAGCAACGCTCTTCGCATCGAGCTCAGTGCCATGTGAGAGCAGTGCGGCGTGCAGCGAAACGAGTTCACGCGCGTCGCGCGCGCGGGTCGGCCTTGGCGTGTTCGATCGCCTTAAGCGTTTCTGCGTCGAGCACTGCCTGGGCGTCGGACGGAATGGCAAACAGTTTGCCGTCGATGTCATGGACGTGTAACTGCTCATGGGTGACAGCATCCATCACCAGTGCGCGGCCCGTCAGGCGCAGGGCGGCTTGGAGTTGTGATCGTCCCGAGACGATCCGGTAATTGCGTCCTTCTGATCGCCTCACCAGCGCGTCCGTTGGGATCTCGCTGAGTTCGATAGCGCCGAATCCGGGGAGCGACATTTCCTCGATGCGATTCTTGATGCAGGCCACCATCTCGGCGGCGCCGGGGCGCTCGGCTGCCGCAAGCCGTTCATATTGACCGAGAAGGATGTTGGCCTTCTCGATTGAGGGCGTCGAATAGAAAAAGGATTGAATGGCGGTCGGCGGGCGAGTCAACCGGGTCGCCATGATTGCGAATGCCCAGTCCCTCTTGTAGTTGCAGTGTGGGCAAATCCAGCCGTACTTGGTGGCAATCAGTATGCCAGGGGCGCCACCTTCGACCCCGTGGCGATGATCGGCGCTGTTCCTGCAAGTGAAGGCGCGCAGAACCGGGCCGCCGAGCCCGACCTGGTTTTCGTTGAGCTTCTGGACCTGATCGTCGGTGAACGGTGCGCGAATGTAACTCATGGCATTTGAGAAGGCAGCTTCGGCGTGGCATGGCTATCGCCGCGCAGCCGGCACCCGCCACGCTCAGGAGTCTGCCCGGCAGCTAACGGAAACTCTGGGCGCCAGGACACACTGCGGCCGCCGCCTCCTTCCAGTCTATATCTGGGAGAGGGCCTATGTGGCTTTGCCCGGGCCCGAACCTTTTGTGTGCAGCCCGACCTGAGGCCATTCCGTTTCCTCGAAGCAGTCAGGACAAATCTGCCCGTCCTGCGCGAGGCAAAGGGAACGGCAACTGCCGCTTCCAGCCAAGGGAACAAGTGAGATGTGCCTCGAAAAGTCAATGTCCTTTGTCTGCGCGTAATAAAGAAGCGATATCTTTCCAGCCGTTCGCACTACACTTTGTTCATTCAGGCTGACACCGGCTGGCATATTGCGGCAGCGCACCACGCGCGGGAGACGCAAGCATGGAAACAAGACACGGCATCGTGCGGGGACCCCTCGCCGCAGTGGGTTGTGCCCTTCTGCTCGGCCTCGGGATGACAAGCGCCATCGCGCGCCAGTACTTCGATACCCCTGAGGCTGCGATGATGGCCTTCGGCCAGGCCGTCCAGGATGACAATGAACCTGCCATGAAAGGCTTGCTGGGTAAAAACTTCCGTGACGTCATCCCACCCGTTGGCGCGGAAATCCGAGACAAGTTCAACAAAGCCTGGGCCGCCTCGCACGCGATCCATAGATCGGACAACCATGCATTCATCGCCGTGGGCGCCGATGGTTGGACCTTGCCTGTCCCGCTTGTCAAGTCAGAAAAGGGATGGCAGTTCGATACGCAGGCCGGCGCCAGGGAAATGCGTGTGCGTCGCATCGGGCGAAACGAGCTTGCCGTGATACAAACCATGCAGGCGATCTGCGACGCGCAGGATGAATACGCCCAGACTCCCCACGACGGCGAAAAGATGCTGGTCTATGCAAGCAAGCTGGCGAGTTCCCCCGGCAAGCACGATGGCCTCTACTGGCCAACCAGCCCGGATGAACCACCCAGCCCGCTCGGGCCCGCATTCCGCGACGCCGGCACGCGCAATGCGAGCGATGAGGGCTACCACGGCTACTACTACAAGCTCGTGACCGCGCAAGGGCCCCGGGCACACGGCGGCACGCTGGACTATGTGCTCGACGGCAAGCTGTTTGCCGGCTTCGCTGTCGTGGCGTGGCCAGTGCGCTACGGGGACACCGGGGTGATGACCTTTATGGTCAACCACATGGGCCAGATCTATGAGCGCGACCAAGGGCCCAATAGCGCTGCGACGGCGGCAGCAATGAAGTCCTTTGATCCGGCCCCCGTCTGGAGGAGGGTGTCACCATGACACCGCGCCGCCTGACCACAGCCTGTGCCGTCCTGCTGGCGCTTGCAGGCTGCCAGAGTGCGGGTCCGCCAATGGAGGGACCGACCACGCCTCCGCCAGGACCGGCCGGCGCACAGGCCCAGAACCAGCCGGCGCCCTACAAGGCCGAAGAGATCGAGGCAATGGTCGCGCCGATCGCACTGTACCCAGATGCGCTGCTGTCGCAGGTGTTGATGGCTTCCACCTATCCGCTGGAAGTTGCCAAAGCCGCGCGTTGGCTCAAGGCCAATGCCAGTCTCAAAGGCGACGCCGCGCTCAAGGCGGTGCAGAACGAGTCCTGGGACGTCAGCGTGAAGTCGCTGGTGGCTTTTCCGCAGATCCTCGAGCCGATGAACGACAAGCTCGACTGGACGCAAAAGCTGGGAGACGCCTTCCTTGCCCAGCAGAAAGACGTGCTTGATGCCGTGCAACGCCTACGCACGCGCGCCCGGCAATCCGGTCACCTCGCGTCGAATGCGCAGCAGACCGTGATCGTGGAACAGCCGGCCAACACTGGGGCTACGGCACAGACGATCGTGCGTATAGAACCGGCGGACCCGCAGGTGATCTATGTGCCGGCGTATGACCCGGCCATCGTGTACGGCGGCTGGGGCTATCCCGAATACCCCTACTACTACTGGCCTCCCTACCCCGGCTACTACCCCGGCGATGCCTTCGTTGGCGGCATCGGATTCGGCGTCGGCCTGATCGCTGCCGCCGCGATCTTCGGCAATTGCGACTGGAACGCAGGCGGCGTGCATGTGGAGCATCACAAGGCCAGGAACATCGACCGCAACTTCGACGCCCGCAAGGCCGAAGGCGGCCGCTGGCAGCACGACGCGAGCCATCGCCAGGGCGTTCCCTATCGTGACAACGCCTCGCGCGAGAAGTTTGGAAGAAGCCTGGCCGGGGCGGACGGGCGCACCGGCTTCCGCGGACGCGACGCGGCCGGGGGGCGCGACAACGGGTTCCAGGGCGTGGGCAGCAGCGGCAGTGCGCTGCAGCGCGACGTCAATCGCGGGAACACAAGCATTCAGTCCGGCGCCCGCGGTGGCGGAGCTCGCGGTGGCGGATTTGGTGGCGGGCGAGGCGGCGGGGGTCGACGTTAACGAACGGGGGCGAAGCTATGGAAAAGGCACAACCCAGGCATTGGGGCGTGATTGCTGTCTTCCTGGCGATGGCGGCCGGCCCCTCGCAGGCCGCAGCGCCCGATCCGGATGCCTGGCAGTTTGCCATCGCCCCCTACCTCTGGTTTCCCAATGTCAGCGGCGCACTGCGCTTTTCCGGATCATCGTCCACCGGCGGCGGCATCCTCGACGTAGGAACGGGGCCCGACAGCTATCTCCAGAACCTGCAGTTCCTTTTCATGCTGCAGGCCGAGGCCAGCAAGGGAAGCTGGACTGTCTTCGCGGACGCGATCTACCTCGACTTCAGCCAGCAGCAAACCAATCTCAAGTCTGTCAGCGGCGGGAACGGCGTCAGCGTCTTCGTGCCACGCGACCTGGCGACCGATGCAAGCAGCGGCATGAGCGGGGCGCTGTTCCAGCTTGCCGCGGGCTATAAGGCAGTCCGTGCGCCTGGGGGGACTGTGGAGCCGTTCGGCGGGCTCCGGTACCTGAACCTCAGTGCGCATGCGAACTGGACGCTGTCTGCCACGTTCACGGACCAGGGCGCGACGTTGGTGCGGCAAGGCAGTGTCTCGCAGACRGCGAATATCGTGGACGGGATCATCGGAGTACGGGGGCGCATCAATCTCGGCAGCAATGGCAGGTGGTACGTGCCGTACTACGCCGACGTTGGCACCGGTACGTCCGAATACACCATGCAAGCCTCCGCCGGTGTGGCGTACACCGCCAGATGGGGAGACATCCAGTTGTCTTATCGCTACCTGACCTACGAGTTGGGCGGCAGCGATCTGGTACAAAGGCTCACGCTCAAAGGACCTGTGCTGAGCGCCGTGTTTCGCTTCTGAACCGCCCGAACCTCCCTCAAGGGCGACTGGACAGAAATTCTGGTCGGTGCACGCCTTTCCAGTTCGTGTTGACTTGGCAGCTCACGACTGCCCCCGTCATACCGCCTCGATCAGAGATATTGAGGCCGATAGGCCAACGGCAAACGTTCGCCGATGGATTGGACCGCGATTGACGGCACTCCGCTGTTTCTGGCGATTTTGGTCGACCGCCGGCGCGCCTAGAGGCGTGTCAGCGAGGCGTGGTGCGAAAGTGCGGCGGGCAGTCGGGATCACCTCAGGTCGCGCACGCCGAGGAACGCGGTTCTGCTGCGGCGCCGGGTGACGCTCACGCTCTGGCGGTTGAGCATGGCCAACGTCAATCAGCACGTCATAACGACCGCGTCCCCTTTAGTTCATCGATGCGGAGATGATAGCTTCGTAGTAGACAGGCTTTATCGCTACACAGGTTGCGAGAATTTCGTAGCCATGCTCGTTGATCCTTTCGTAACCGAGCCTTGTTAACATATTTTTTATCTTTTGATCATAGATTTCTGCCATTGATTTATCGACAAGGTTAAGTTCGGGATCCCCGAAAATAAGCTGCGCTTGAACAGCTATGAGCTTGCTGCAAGAAAAACTGTGCATCAATGCAGCCTGCGTCTCGCGTTTGGTTTCCAGCAGTCCTGGCTTACAGGGCACTTGCAAGAATTTACAAGCGACGTCGCGCCTGACCCACGCCATTTCTCGTGCACCATATTTCTTAACGAAACGATTGATGCCAGCGTGGCTGACWCCCCTTTTCATTGCATTTTCTGCGATTATTTAATTGCAAAGCGAGTCCTCTGCGTACGTTTTCCCATCCCGCCGGTAGCAACTGTTAGAACCGAGCAAACCAGTACCAACAACACTGCGGCGTTCCCCTGACGCGAACAAGATTGAAGCGCAAGCGGACGCRCACCTGGCATTATCTGGAACTGTTGTATAGACTCGTACC
>NZ_JBFTNE010000129.1:0-25482 GCF_056397325.1 Cupriavidus sp. 05N39 | reverse complement strand
CGCCCAGCTGCAAAGCATCAACGTGAACACGCTCAACAACGTCGGCGTGATCGGCTCCGGCTTCGGCCCGCTGAGCATCGACGTCAACCCGTCGCAATGGGCCGCCACCCACGCCAAGGTCTGAACGAAATGCGCCAGGCTCCGTGGAATCCCCTGCGGTTTCCACGGCCGTTGCGCATGCAAAGGCAGTGCCTCGGAGGTAAAACCCGTGGCCTATACTGATCTGGATGGGCTTGCCGCATCACCCGCACCCACCCGGCGAGCGCTGGACAACCCGGCCCTCGCCATCAAGCAGGAGGAAGTCATGGCCGTCATCGTCATCAAGGATTTGCCAGACAGCGTGGATCTCGACAAGGAAGCCATGGTGGCAATCACAGGCGGCGCGAGAGTTCGCGCYGGGCATGCATGGACGCCGCGCAAGGCAGGGGGAGGCATGCGCGTCATCAGCTATCCGGGGGGCTTTCCAGGCCAGCCGCTGGCAGGTACGCAGGAGCGGCCGGCCACGGACATCAAGCGCAAGTAAGCAGAATCAGAAGCGCAAGGCAGCGATATTCTGCCCTCCGCGCCCGCTGCCCTGTCGGCAGCGGGCGTCAGTGCTTTTTGGGGGGGGGGTTGACGTTGATTCCTGTTGCTTGACGTCAAAGACTTCAAAGTCAGGGGCCTGAAGTCAACGACGGTCCCCCTCTGCCAGTATCAGCGCGGTGCGTTGCGCTCGATCCAGGCTTCGAAGGTCGTCAGGTATTTGCCCAGGAAGCCGCGAGTGGATTCGTTGGCGATGCCGCCTTGTTCGTCGAACAGTTTATCGACACCGCTGATATAGGCTTCCGGCTGCTGCAGCACGGGGATATTGAGGAAGACGAGCGACTGGCGCAGGTGGTGATTGGCGCCGAAACCGCCGACGGCGCCCGGCGACGCGCTGATCACACCGCCCGGCTTGCCGTCCCAGGCACTCTTGCCATAGGGGCGGGAGCCGACGTCGATGGCATTCTTGAGTGCCGCCGGCACCGAGCGGTTGTATTCCGGCGTCACGAACAGCACGGCATCGGCACGGCGGATGCGATCACGAAAGACCACCCACGGCGCGGGCGGGCTGGCGTCTTCGTCCTGGTTGTACAGCGGGAGCTGCCCGATCTCGATGATCTCGAGCTTGATGCCTGCCGGCGCCATCGCGGCCAGCGCCAGCGCGAGCTTGCGGGTGAAGGAGTCCTTGCGCAGGCTGCCTACCAGTACGGCTACGTCACGGGGAGTACTCATCGCGATTCCTTTCTCGTTCACTGCACCATGGGTGGCAGGACACAACCGTCCCGGTCGGCACAGACAGCGTGCTGCGCGCAGCGGCAGGTCCAGACGACACTCTAATCCATTTGCGGGAAAGGAACCGCCCGGCACGTGCCTACAGCGACGCGAGGGGATGTCCGCCGTGCGCCCAGGGACTGTCGAAGAAGGCGCGCACGCGTTCGCGGCTTACCTCATCCAGGCGCGCCGGCTGCCACTTGGGCGCATGGTCCTTGTCGACCGCCAGTGCACGAATGCCCTCGACGCCATCGCCTTGACGGAACACGTAGTACATCATGTCCAGCTCCATGCGCAGTTCGTCTTCCAGCGACATGGTGCGGGCGCGGCGGATTTGCTCCAGCGTGACATTCAGCATCAGCGGCGAGCGTGCGCGCAGCATGGCGGCTGTCTGCGCGGCCCAGTCGGAGCCGGCATCGCTGACGGCAGCCAGGATGTCGATCACCGAGGCAGCGGCGAACAGACGGTCGATATCATCCTGCAGCGCGGCCAACTGGCTTTCCCCCGGCGGGCAGGCTGCACGGTGCGCGGCGGTGGCCTCGTCGATGCATGCCAGCACGGCGTCGCCATTGGCGAAGTCGCGGGCACGCAGGGTGTCCACCAGCTCGGCCATCGCATTGCCCGGCAGGTAGGCATCGGCCAGGCCGGCATGCAGTGCGTCGGCGGCATGGATCATGGCGCCGGTCAGGCCCAGGTATTCGCCCAGGCGGCCTGGCGTGCGCGACAGGAACCAGCCGCCGCCCACGTCGGGAAACAGGCCGATATTGGTTTCGGGCATGGCCATCTTGGTCCGCTCGGTCACCAGCCGGCGGCGCGCACCTTGCGAGATGCCCATGCCGCCGCCCATCACCACGCCATCCATCAACGCGATATAGGGCTTGGCATACCGATGGATCAGGTGATTGAGCGCGTACTCCTCGACAAAGAACTGGTCGAGCGAAGGATCGCCGGCCTGCGCGGCCTTGTGGAAGAAGCGAATGTCGCCGCCGGCGCAAAAGGCCTTGCCGCCAGCGCCGGCGATGACCACCGCCACCACCTCGGGCGCCACCGCCCAGTCATTGAGCGCCGTGGTAATGGCGCGAATCATCTCCAGCGAAAGCGCGTTGAGCGCCTGGGGCCGGTTCAGCGTCAGGTAGCCGATACCGCCGCGAATCTCGCTTGCGACCAATTCAGTCATGTCTCTTTCTCCGCGAATGCAACCCGCAACTTTACACCAGCCGCGCCGCAGGCCGCACCCGCCGGCACATGGCGCGCGGCGTGCCGCTCAGCGCCGCCGCGCGCCATCCGCTCAGACCACCCGGAACGCCGACATCAGCCCTGTCAGGCGCTGCGCCTGGTCTTCCAGCGATGCCGCGGCGGCGGCTGCCTGCTCGACCAGCGCGGCGTTCTGCTGGGTCATGCCGTCCATCTGCGCCACCGCCTGGTTGACCTGCTCGATCCCGCGCGATTGCTCGTCGGAGGCCGAGCTGATGCCGCCCATGATGCCGCTCACGCGCCGCACCGCATTTACCATCTCCTGCATCACCTGCCCCGCCTGATCCACCATCTCGCCGCCGGCGCGCACCCGGGACACCGAATCGCCGATCAGCGTGCGGATCTCCTTGGAAGCGCCCGCGCAACGTTGCGAAAGATCGCGCACATCACCCGCCACCACCGCGAAGCCGCGCCCGTGCTCGCCGGCTCGCGCAGCCTCCACCGCCGCGTTGAGCGCGAGGATATTAGTCTGGAACGCAATTTTCTCAATCACGTCGATGATGTCCACGATCTTGTTGGCGCTGGCATCAATGGCTTGCATCGTGCTTGCCACCCGCGCCACAGCGTCGCTGCCGCGCTCCGCCAGGCCGGTGGCATCGCTGGCAAGGTCGTTGGCCTCGCGCGCGCTGTCGGCGTTCTGGCGTACCGTGCCCGTGAGCTGCTCCATGCTGGATGCGGTCTCTTCCAGCGACGCGGCTTGCTGCTCGGTGCGCTGCGAGAGATCGCTGTTGCCGCTGGCGATCTGCTTGCTGGCGGCGGCAATCGAGTCCGCGCCACCGCGCACATCGCTCACCATCGCGGCCAGGCTCGCCTGCATGCGGCCGAGCATGGCCAGCATCCGGCCTGTCTCGCTGCGCTCGCCCTCGGCGCTCAAACCCGCGCCATCGGACTTAGCGCCAAGATCGCCGGCCGCGATGCGTTCGAAGCGTGCGATGGCCGCATCGAGGGGACCCACGATGGAGCGGCGCAAGCGCCAGGCCACCACCGTGCTGAAGCACAGCCCGAGCGCCAGCACGCCAATCGAGAGCGAGCGCAACGTGGTGTAGCGCTCCTGCGAACCGTGATAGACCGCCTCCGCGCTGGCGACCTGTAGCCTGCCCAGCTCGGTGTTGACGGCGGTAAAAGCGATATCGAGCTTGGGAATGGTTTCCAGCACGGCACGCATCACGGCCTCGCGGTCCCCTTGATGCAGCGCTGCGATCATCGGTGAGACGCCTTGCGTGAACAACGCTTCACGCCTGGCGGCAACTTCCTCGGCGGCCTTGGCTTCCTCGGGCGAACGCGGCAGCGCCAGGTAAGCCTTCCAGGCGGCGTCCGACTGGCGCGCAAAGCCCTCTGCGGTAGCGCTGCACGACATGCCGAGCCAGCCTACGGCACCGACAACCAGCAACAACATATTGGTAACAACAGTCAAAATCCACAATCTAGTACCGATGGTGGTGTTGCGAAACATGAGGGCTCCCCGTTGGAATTAGCGCTGACGCGGCTCTGTTTTCAGCCGCCCTGCTATAACGGCGCCACGCTTGCCGGCTTGACCCCACGCGCATGGATATTCAGTCGTGCAAAATGATCAGGAATGCAAATGTGCGTCACAAGCATTACTGAGTGCATCGGCGTGCGCATTTGGCAACGCCACACGGGCGTATAGAGGGCCGCCTCCAGACAAAACACCCTGAATCGCGCAACATTGCCCGGATGAAACCGTCAACAATCGATCCCGGCCTGATCCTGCTGGCGTTCGCGCCGGCCTTCCTGCTGACCATCGGCGCGGAGGCGTGGTACTGGGCGCGGCGCGATCCCGCCGTCTACAGCTTGCGCGATACCGTTTCCAACGCGGCGCTGGCGCTGATGCATCAGGCGTCGGATGCCTTTTTCCTCTGGCTGATGGTGCGCACGGTCTACACCTGGAGCTACCAGCACGGGTTGAAGGCGATGCCGCAAACCCTGTGGTCGTTTCTTCTGCTGCTGCTATTGCAGGACTTTCTCTATTACTGGTTTCATCGCGCCAGCCATCGGGTGCGCTGGATGTGGGCCTCGCACGTCACCCATCATTCCTCCGAGGGCATGAATTTCTCGACGGCCTTCCGGCAGAGCCTGACTTATCCGCTTTCGGGAATGTGGCTCTTCTGGATTCCGCTGGCGCTGATCGGCTTCACGCCCGACTGGGTGATCCTGGCGGTGGGGCTGAACCTCGCATTCCAGTTCTTTGTGCATACGCGGCTGGGCGGCCGCTGGCACCGGCTTGAATGGCTGGTCAATACGCCCTCGGTCCACCGTGTGCACCATGCCAGGAACCCGCAGTACATCGACCGCAACTATGCGGGCGTGCTGACCGTGTGGGACCGGATGTTCGGATCCTTCGTGCCTGAGCAAGCGCCGCCCGAGTACGGCATAACCCGAGGCATTGCCAGCCATAACCCGCTCACCCTCACCTTCCACGAATGGCGCGACATGTTCGCCGACGCATGGCGCCACCGGGATCCGCGCCATCTCTGGAAGCCGCCGGAGTGGCGCAATCCGCGCGAAGCGGCCGCCAAGCTGGCGCCGCCCGGCGCGGCGTTTGGAGCGGATCGCAGCCAGAATGCCCGACAGCCCCGATAACCCCGAAAAACGGGCAACAAAAAACCGCGCACAAGGCGCGGTTTTTTGTTGGCAAGACTGCCCGAGGCGAAACGCTTACGCGGTTTCGCGCGAAGCACGCTTACGCTCGTGCTCCTTCAGGTGACGCTTGCGCAGGCGGATGCTCTTCGGCGTGATCTCGACCAGCTCGTCGTCGGCGATGAATTCCACCGCGTATTCCAGCGACATCTGGATCGGCGGCACCAGGCGCACGGCTTCGTCGGTACCCGAGGCGCGCACGTTGGTCAGCTGCTTGCCCTTGATCGGGTTCACGACCAGGTCATTGTCGCGGCTATGGATGCCGATGATCATGCCTTCGTACAGCGCATCGCCCGGCTTGACGAACATGCGGCCGCGGTCCTGCAGCTTCCACAGTGCGTAGGCCACGGCATCGCCGTCGTCCTGCGAGATCAGCACGCCGTTGTGGCGCTCACCCAGGCCGCCTTCGCGCACGGGCGCGTAGTCGTCGAAGATGTGGCTGATCAGGCCGGTGCCGCGCGTCAGCGTCAGGAACTCGCCCTGGAAGCCGATCAGGCCGCGTGCCGGAACGCGGTACTCGAGGCGGGTGCGGCCCTTGCCGTCCGATGCCATGTCGAGCAGTTCGCCCTTGCGGCGGCCCAGTTCTTCCATCACGCTGCCCTGGTGGCCGTCTTCGACGTCCACGGTCAGCAGTTCGTACGGCTCGTGCTTGACGCCGTCAATTTCCTTGAACACCACGCGCGGGCGCGACACGGCCAGCTCGTAGCCTTCGCGGCGCATGTTTTCCAGCAGGATGGTCAGGTGCAGTTCACCGCGGCCCGACACTTCGAAGATGGTGTCGTCGCCGGTTTCGGCCACGCGCAGCGCCACGTTCGACTTCAGTTCGCGGTCCAGGCGCTCGCGCAGCTGGCGGCTGGTCACGAACTTGCCTTCGCGGCCTGCCAGCGGCGAGGTGTTGACGCAGAAGTTCATGGTCAGCGTGGGCTCGTCCACCTTCAGCATCGGCAGCGCGTCCTGCGCGTCCGGTGCGCACACGGTACAACCGATGCCCAGTTCTTCGATGCCGTTGATCAGCACGATGTCGCCGGCTTCGGCTTCCGCCACGATTTCGCGCTCCAGGCCCTGGAACTTCAGCACCTGGTTGATACGACCCTTGATGGGGTTGCCTTCGGGGCCGAACTTGACCACCACGTCTTGCAGCGAGCGAGCGCGGCCACGCGAAATGCGGCCCACGCCGATCTTGCCGACATAGCTGTTGTAATCGAGCGAGATGATCTGCAACTGCAGCGGGCCATCCGGGTTGTCGTCACGGACGGGCACCTTGGACAGCACCGTCTCGAACAGCGGCTTCATGTCGCCTTCGCGCACGTCGTCGGTCAGGCCGGCGTAGCCGTTCAGGCCCGAAGCGTAGATCACCGGGAAGTCGAGCTGTTCGTCGGTGGCGCCCAGCTTGTCGAACAGGTCGAAAGTCTGGTTGATCACCCATTCCGGACGCGCGCCCGGACGGTCGACCTTGTTGATGACCACGATCGGCTTCAGGCCCAGCGCCAGCGCCTTGCGCGTGACGAAACGGGTCTGCGGCATCGGGCCTTCAACGGCGTCGACCAGCAGCAGCACGCCGTCGACCATCGACAACACGCGCTCCACTTCACCGCCGAAGTCGGCGTGGCCAGGGGTGTCGACGATATTGATATGGGTGCCGTTGTATTCGACAGCGCAATTCTTCGCGAGGATGGTGATCCCGCGTTCCTTTTCAATGTCGTTCGAATCCATCACGCGCTCGACCACTTGCTGGTTGTCGCGGAAGGTGCCTGCCTGGCGCAGGAGTTGGTCGACCAGAGTGGTCTTGCCATGATCGACGTGAGCGATGATGGCGATATTGCGGATGGCGCGGGTCATTGCAGCGTCTCGCTTTGGGGGCTGAGCATCAAAAGATAACCCGAAATTATAGCATGTTGCGGCGCAAAACCCGAGGCCGACATTCGGACACTTCTTACCCACCCCGCTCGACTGGATTTGGATTATTGCGTCATTAGCAATAACAAATTGCCCTCCTTGCGATTAGCAAATCGTGAACATATAGTTGCCACGACAAACATTGCAGCGACAAGCACCCGAGCGAGATGTCCGAGCAGACCCAATCCACTCCCGATGACACCCACCCCTTCGACCCGGCCGAATATTGCATGGGCGAAAGCGTGGGCTACCTGATGGCGCGCGCCAAGAACGTGTTGTCGCACGAGGTGGAGCAGGAGGTGACCGGCCTGGACATCACGCATGCCCAGGCAACCTGCCTGATGATGCTGGCCGCTGGCCGTGGCAGCACGGTGACCGACCTGGGCCGGGAACTCAACACGGACATGGGTTCTGTCACGCGCCTGCTCAGCCGCATGGAGAAACGCGGCCTGATCGAGCGCCAGCGCAGCGATGCCGACCGGCGCGTGGTCGACCTGTCGATCACGCCCGCCGGCCGGATCCTGGTGGACGAGTTGCCCCGGATCTACTGCCGCGTGCTGAACCGGCATTTCAAGGGCTTTTCCGATACCGAGTTGCAGACCTTCCGCTCGATGCTGCACCGGATCATCAGCAACAACAGCGGCTAGCCGGCGTAACAGACGCGCCTTTGCCAAGCCTCCCGGCCGCCGCCGCCCCGACCTCTCGAATAAAAGAACAAACAACAAGGCTCTGTCGTTCCGCACCCAGATGAATCAAGCTCTCTTCTCTCTCGCCCTGTCGCCGCGCGCAAGCGCGGCGGGCCGCCGGGCCGGCACGCTGGCGCTGACGGCGCTCGCGGCCGCGGTTCTTGCGGGTTGCGCCGCGTTCGGCAATTCGCACAGCACGCAGACGGTCACCGCCCCTGGCGCTCTTGCCAGCGCCCAGTCCCTGCCCTCGCAGCACGGCCAATGGCCCTCGCTCGACTGGATCGACCAGTTCAAGGATGCGCAGTTGCGCGGCCTGGTCGACGAGGCGGTGAAGGACAGCCCTAACCTGCAAGCCGCTTTCGCCCGCGTGGAAGCCTCGCGCGCGATCGCCGACGCCACCCGCAGCGCCCTGTATCCACAGGTCGACCTCCAAGGCAGCCTGGTACGCCAGCGCTTTTCCGAGACAGACCTGTTTGAAGGCACGCCGCTGGCCGGTTCGTGGCAAAACCAGACACGCCTGCAAGCCGGCCTGTCGTACGACTTCGATTTCTGGGGCAAGAATCGCGCGGCGCTCGAAGCCGCGCTGTCCGACGATCGCGCCATTGAGGCCGAAAGCCAGGCCTCGCGCCTGATCCTGACCACATCCGTGGCCCGCACCTATGCGCGCCTTGCCGCCTTGTACGCGCAACGCGACGTGGCCGAGCGCGCTATCGCCCAGCGGCGCGGCCTGACCCAGTTGTCGAGCGAGCGTCTCAGYRCCGGGCTGGATACCCAGGTGGAAACCACCCAGGCACGCGGCACGGTGGCTTCGGCGCAAACCGACCTGCTGCGCGTGGACGAAGACATCACGCTGGCGCGCAACCAGCTCGCCGCCCTGTTGGGCAAGGGCCCGGACCGCGGCCTGGCGATCCAGCGCCCGACCATCCTGGCGCAAGACACACCGCAACTGCCGGACAACCTCACCATCGACTTGCTGGGCCGCCGCCCCGACCTGGTTGCAGCCCGCTGGCGCGTCGAGGCCAGTAGCAAGGATATCGAGGTGGCGCGCGCGGAATTCCTGCCCGCCGTCAGCCTGACCGCCTTCGCCGGCGTCGCCTCGCTGGACCCCGCCAACCTGCTGATGAGTATCAGCCGCACCTTCGGCATCGGCCCGGCCATCCGCCTGCCGATTTTCCAGGGTGGCAAGCTGCGCGCCAACCTGAAGGGCAAGTACGCGCAATACGACCTCGCCGCGGCAAACTACAACCAGACGCTGGTCGACGCGCTGCGCGAAACCGCCGATACGGTCGCCAGCATCCGCAGCGTGGACACGCAGATCACGGCCCAGCGCGAAGCACTGGCCCTGGCCGAGCGGGCTTACTCGCTGGCCACCATCCGCTACAAGGCCGGACTGGGCACGCAGCTCACCGTGCTCAATGCCGAAAGCAATGTGCTGCAGCAGCGCCGCCTTGCCACCGACCTGCAGGCGCGCCGCCTGGATCTGCAAGTGGGCCTGATGAAAGCGCTCGGCGGGGGCTACCAGGAACAAGCCGAAGGCACGCCAAAGCCGGCCGAGGCACGCGGCTAAGCCCGCCCTCGCAGCGCAGGCACAGACAACAAGAACAGACCAACGGTACCGACAGCATTCTTCAAAGACGATCATGAGCGATAACAAGCAAGCGGCCCAGACTCCCGCCTCCCAGGCGGCCCCCGTCAACAACAACGGCAAGCGCAAGCGCCTGCTGCTTTCCCTGACCGCCGCGGTAGTGGTGGCCGGCGTGGGCTACGGCGTTTACTGGGGCCTGTACGCGCGCCATTTCGAAAGCACCGACGACGCCTATGTGGCGGGTAATGTCGTGCAGGTTACGCCGCTGGTGGGCGGCACCGTGATCTCGATCGCGGCCGACGACACGCAACTGGTCACTGCCGGTCAGCCCTTGATCCAGCTCGACCGCGCCGACTCGCAGGTCGCCCTGGAACAAGCCGAAGCGCAGCTGGCGCAAGCCGTGCGCGAGGTCCGCACCCTCTACGTCAACAACGGTTCGCTGGCAGCCAACGTGGCGATGCGCGAGGCCGATGTGGCCAAGGCGAAGGAAGATCTCAGGCGGCGCATGGCCATCGCCAACTCCGGCGCGGTGTCGGGTGAAGAAATTTCGCACGCCCAGACGGCGCTGACGGCAGCCCAGTCGGCGCTGTCGGCAACACGCGAGCAACTGGCGTCCAACAAGGTGCTGACCGACCAGACCACGGTGGAGAAGCATCCCAATGTGCAGCGTGCCGCGGCCAACCTGCGTGCCGCCTACCTCGCGTTCGCGCGCTCGACCCTGCCGGCGCCGGTGACGGGCTACGTGGCCAAGCGTTCGGTGCAGGTGGGCCAGCGCGTGGCACCGGGCGCGCCGCTGATGGCCGTGGTGCCGCTGGACCAGGTGTGGATCGACGCCAACTTCAAGGAAGTGCAGATCACGCATATGCGTGTTGGCCAGCCGGTCACGCTGGAGGCCGACCTGTACGGATCCAAGGTGACTTACAACGGCAAGGTAGAGGGTTTCTCGGCCGGTACCGGCTCGGCCTTCTCGCTGCTGCCGGCGCAGAATGCCACCGGCAACTGGATCAAGGTGGTCCAGCGCCTGCCGGTGCGTATCGCGCTGGATCCGAAGCAGCTGAAGGACCACCCGCTGCGTGTCGGCCTGTCGATGAACGTGACCGTCGACGTGCGCAAGGAGGAAGGCGCTGCGATGTCCAGCACCACGGTCGCCCGGCCGATGCAGACCGACGTCTATGAAAAGGTCGCGCAGGACGCCGACGCGCTGATCGCCCGCATCATCTCGCTGAACAATGGCGGCCGCCATGCGGCCGAACCCATGGCAGCGCCGGTTGCAGCCCCCGCCTCGGCCAAGCCCGCCAACACCTGAACATGGCCACCTCCATCCCCGCGCGCGACGGCGCCGCTCCCGGCGCCCCCGCGCCGGCTGCGCGCCCTGCCGCGCCAGTACCGCTCTCGGGCGGCAAACTGATCATCGGCACCATCGCGCTGTCGCTGGCCACGTTCATGAACGTGCTCGACTCGTCCATCGCCAACGTGTCGATTCCGGCGATTTCGGGCGACCTCGGCGTGGCGCCCAACCAGGGCACCTGGGTCATCACCTCGTTCGCGGTGGCCAACGCGATCTCGGTGCCGCTCACAGGCTGGCTGACAACGCGCTTCGGGGCGGTACGGCTGTTCATCACCTCGATCCTGCTGTTCGTGCTCTCGTCGTGGCTGTGCGGCGTCGCGCCCAACCTGGAAGTCCTGCTGGCGGCGCGCGTGCTGCAAGGCGCCGTGGCCGGGCCCATGATCCCGCTGTCGCAATCGCTGCTGCTATCGAGCTATCCACCGCAGAAGAGCACCATGGCGCTGGCGCTATGGGGCATGACCACCCTGGTGGCGCCGATCATGGGGCCGCTGCTGGGCGGCTGGATCTCAGACAACATGACCTGGCCGTGGATCTTCTACATCAACATCCCGGTGGGCCTTGGCGCTGCCTATGCCACCTGGGCGATCTACCGCGATCGCGAAACGCCCGTCAAGATCCTGCCGATCGACCGGATCGGGCTGGCGCTGCTGGTGATCTGGGTGGGGTCGATGCAGCTCATGCTCGACAAGGGCAAGGAGCTGGACTGGTTCCACTCGACCTCGATCGTGGTGCTGACCGTGGTGGCCATTGTCGGATTTCTGTTCTTCCTCATCTGGGAGAGCTATGAAAAGCATCCGATCGTGGATATCACGCTGTTCAAGGGCCGCAATTTCAGCGCGGGCGTGGTCGCCATCTCGGTCGCGTACGGACTGTTCTTCGGCAACCTGGTGATCCTGCCGCTGTGGCTGCAAACCATCGTCGGCTATACCGCGACCAATGCCGGCATCGTGATGGCGCCGGTCGGGATCTTCGCTATCCTGCTGTCCCCGGTGATCGGGAAGAACCTGCCCAGGATGGATGCCCGCTGGGTCGCCACCGTGGCCTTCATCACCTTTGGCGTGGTCAGCCTCATGCGTTCGGGCTTCACCCTGCAGGTCGATACCCGCTCGCTGATGATCCCGACGCTGATCCAGGGTGCGGCGATGGCGATGTTCTTTATCCCGCTGACCTCGATCATCCTGTCCGGCCAGCCGCCGGAGAAGATCCCGTCGGCCTCGGGCGTCTCCAACTTCGTGCGGATCACCTTCGGCGCGATCGGCGCTTCGATCTCGACCACAATCTGGGAGAACCGCACGGCGATGCATCACGCGCAGCTGGTGGAACAGGTCAACCCTTACAACCCGGCATACGCCGACCAGTTGAATCACCTGACGCAGTTGGGCATGAGCCAGGCCCAGGCCATTGGTCAGATCGAGCGCAGCATTTCGCAGCAGGCGGCCATGCTCGGCGCCAACGACATCTTCTGGATCTCGGGCGTGCTGTTCTTCGTGCTGATTGTTTTCGTCTGGCTGACCAAGCCGAAAAAGGGAGGCGAACTTGACGCCTCCGCCGCCGGGGCGCACTAAGCCAAGCGAGTGCTTCGCGCCCCCGGGCCAGGCCGGTGCCCTCACAGGCATCGGCCTCCCCCCCAATCGCCAATCGCCGGCGTACCTGCTCGACCCTCCCCTACCGGTTCAAGCCGGCAGGATTTCCTGCACCACGAATTCGACTGACTGCGCACCATCGGCGACGGGCAGGCGAACATGCCATCCAGTTGGCGTCCCTAGCAACGCCATGCCGGCGGGCGACAGGACAGACAGCTGTCCGCGCCGGAAGTCCGCCACATCGGGGTAGACGATGCGCCAGACAAAGTGCTCGCGGTGCTGCGCCTCAATGCAGAGAAAAGGTGCATTCAGCGTGACCACCTCGCGCGGCCGGTTGGCGGAGGCGCCGACCACGGCACGTCCGATGACTTCGCGGATGGACTTGCGCTGGAGCGCCGCCGTCCGTTGATCGGCGGCGAGCGCATTCAGGCGTTCGATATCGCAGGGGGTGAGGAAAACTGTCTTTCGCATGCCGACTCCCGGTGTCAACGCGCGCGACGTGGTCGCGCGTGTGGCATTTGGCTTCTGGGGGGAGCGAGGTTCGGCCCGGTGCGCTGCGCTTCGACGCGCCTTGCAGGCGGATCAGGCAGCGTACCGGGCGGCAGCGAGCGAGGCGGCTGTTGCCGCGCGTAAGAGCAGGAAGAGGCGGTTCACGAAGGCTCTGCAGTCGTGCCGCGTGTGCCCGGACGCAGGATGCGCCGGGTTGCGCGACAGATATTTTATATTTAAACAAATATCCGCCACAAAGGAAAGGCATCGCGCCAACCCTGCGCGCTTTCGCCGCGGCTCTCGTGATGTGAAGCGGCCTTTTTGCGCGATGCAACACGTTGGTAGCACCAAAGTCAGGCCGATGCGCCATTCGGAGCAGGGTCGGGCGCCCGCCTCCCTTATAGCTTGACCAGCCGCTCGGGACGGAGCGCCCCTTCGCGCATGCGTGCCACGCCCAACAGGCGTTGCGGTGCATCGCCATAGACGCGGGCAAGCTCGTCCTCCGCCAGCGCGGTGCCGGCAGGCAGGTCGCGCTGCGCAATACGCTGCYCCTGCAGGAAGCGTCCCATCGCCGCCGCATCGAGCGTCACCGGAACGCAGCGCTGCAACAAGGCATCGACCGGAGCCAGCAACGCCGGGCGTTCGTCATCGCCGTGCTGTTCGATCTGTTCCAGCGTGACCGCGCCGGCCAGGCTCAGGTCGCCAACCGCGGTGCGGCGCAAGCCGGTCAGGTGCGCGCCACAGCCCAGCGCCTCGCCGATATCTTCGGCCAGGGTGCGGATATAGGTGCCCTTGCTGCAAGTCACGCGCATGCTGAAGGTGGGTGCCAGCGGCAAGCCGCACTCCAGCAGCGTGATTTCGCGAATGGTGACGCGGCGCGCCGCGCGCTCCACTGTCTGGCCCGCGCGCGCGTACTCGTACAACGGGCGCCCGTCTTTCTTCAGCGCGGAATGCATCGGCGGCACCTGCTCGATTTCTCCCGCAAAGCGCGTCATGGCTTCTCGCAGTGCCTCCATGTCACACGTCACCGGGCGTTCCACAATCGCCTCGCCTTCGGCATCGCCGGTGGCGGTCTTGATGCCCAGGCGCACGACCGCCTCGTAGGTCTTGTCGGCCTCAAGCAGGTCCTGCGAAAACTTGGTCGCCTCGCCGAAGCACAACGGCAACAGCCCGGTGGCAAGCGGGTCGAGCGTGCCGGTATGGCCGGCCTTGAGCGCGCGCAGCAGGCGCTTGGCACGCACCAGCGCATCGTTGGACGACAGGCCGAGCGGCTTGTCGAGCAGCAGTACACCATGCACCTCGCGGCGGGGCTGCCGGGGCGGGCGGTTGTTTTGGGGATCGGTCATGACGGGAGCAATGTGGCGCCGGCGGGATTCCGAGCCCGGCGCGACAAACGGAAACAAGACAAGCGGGAACAAGAAAACGGCCCGTAATCACGGGCCGTCTTTCAGTCTTCTTTTGCGCGAGTGGAGTTCGCTTCTTTAATCAGCTTGGACATCTCGATCGCCTGTTCCACCGAGGTATCGTGGAAAAAGCGCAGCGTCGGCACCGTATGGATATGCAGCCGCTTGTAGAGCAGCGAATGCAGGTAGCCGGACTTTTCGTTGAGGATGCCTTCCACTTCCGCGGCGTCGGCCGCCAGCACAGTGAAGTACACCTTGGCGTGCGCGTAGTCGGGGGTCAGCGTGACCGACTGCAGTGTGACGAGCCCCAGGCGGGGATCGCGCAGCTCACGCTGGATCATCTCGGCCAGGTCGCGCTGGATCTGGTCGGAAATCCGGAGATTACGGGAGGAGATACTGCCTTTCTTGGCCATTCAATACGCTTCTGTCGAGAAGGGCAGCGGCGGGCCAGTTGGCCCGCCGCCCGCAACACGCCTTACAGCGTGCGCGCCACCTCGGTGATTTCATACACTTCGAGCTGGTCGCCTTCCTGAACGTCGTTGAAGTTCTTGATCGACAAACCGCACTCGAAGCCTTGCTTGACTTCCTTGACGTCGTCCTTGAAGCGCTTGAGCGAATCGAGCTCGCCGGTATGGATGACCACGTTGTTACGCAGCACCCGCACCAGGGCGGTACGCTTGACCATGCCATCGGTGACCATACAGCCAGCCACCGCACCGATCTTCGGCACACGGAATACCTGGCGCACCTCGACCGTACCCAGCGTGACTTCGCGCTTTTCCGGAGCCAGCATGCCCGACATTGCCGCCTTGATCTCGTCTACCGCATCGTAAATGATGTTGTAGTAGCGGATATCGATGCCGTTGTTCTCGGCCAGCTTGCGCGCGCCAGCATCGGCACGCACGTTGAAGCCGATGATGACCGCCTTCGAGGCCGTGGCCAGGTTGACGTCCGACTCCGAGATGCCGCCCACGCCACCGTGCACGATCTGCACGCGCACTTCTTCGGTCGACAGCTTCTGCAGCGATTGCACCAGCGCTTCCTGCGAACCTTGAACGTCGGCCTTGACGATCAACGGCAGCGTCTGCACTTCGCCTTCGCTCATCTGCTCCAGCATGGTTTCGAGCTTGGCCGCCTGCTGCTTGGCCAGCTTGACGTCGCGGTACTTGCCTTGGCGGAACAGCGCGATTTCGCGCGCCTTGCGCTCGTCCGGCAGGACCAGGACTTCTTCACCGGCGGCCGGCACTTCGGACAGGCCCTGGATCTCGACCGGAATCGAGGGACCCGCTTCCTTGGTCGGCTTGCCGGTTTCGTCCAGCATGGCACGGACACGGCCGTATGCRCTGCCAGCCAGCACCACGTCGCCACGCTTGAGCGTGCCGCTGGTGACCAGAATGGTCGCGATCGGGCCCTTGCCCTTGTCCAGCTGGGCTTCCACCACCAGGCCCTTGGCCGGGGCATCCACCGGAGCGCGCAGTTCCAGCACTTCGGCCTGCAGCAGCACTTGCTCCAGCAGATCGTCGATGCCCGCGCCGGTCTTGGCGGATACCGGAACGAACGGCGAATCACCGCCGTACTCTTCCGGCAGCACCTGCTCGGCCACCAGTTCCTGCTTGACGCGGTCCGGGTTGGCTTCAGGCTTGTCGATCTTGTTGATCGCCACAACGATGGGCACGCCCGCCGCCTTGGCGTGGGCGATAGCTTCCTTCGTCTGCGGCATCACGCCGTCGTCGGCCGCCACCACCAGGATCACGATGTCGGTTGCCTTGGCGCCACGGGCACGCATGGCCGTGAAGGCCTCGTGACCCGGGGTGTCCAGGAAGGTGATCACGCCGCGTTCGGTTTCCACATGGTAGGCACCGATGTGCTGCGTAATACCGCCGGCTTCGCCCGCCGCCACCTTGGCACGACGGATGTAGTCCAGCAGCGAGGTCTTGCCGTGGTCGACGTGRCCCATSAYGGTCACSACCGGMGGACGCGGCAGCTGCTCGGCGTCGGTGTGGTCTTCGCCACCCRCCACCAGCAGCGCTTCCGGATCGTCCAGCTTGGCGGCAAACGCCTTGTGGCCCATTTCTTCCACCACGATCATGGCGGTTTCCTGGTCCAGCACCTGGTTGATGGTCACCATCTGGCCGAGCTTCATCATCTGCTTGATGACCTCGGATGCCTTGACGGCCATCTTGTGGGCGAGATCCGCCACCGAGATGGTTTCCGGCACGTGCACTTCGCGCACCACCGGTTCCGTCGGCGCCTGGAAATTGGTGCCGCGATCATCCTGCTGGTGACGGTTGCCACGACCGCGCGGACCGCCGCGCCAGCCGCCAACGCCACCCGACGAATCGCCGCGAGTCTTCAGGCCGCTGCCCTTCTTCTTCGAGCCTTCGTCCTGCCAGGTCGAGGACGTACCAGCCTTCACTACCTTGCCGGTCTTCTTGTCGACGGTGGTGGTGGCGGTGGTCGTCGTCGTTGCGGGCTTCTTGTCGTCTTTCTTGACTTCGGTGCCCGGTGCCTTGACCGGCTTGTGCAGGGTACCGGTCTGCTCGGCCTTTTTCTCTTCGGCCTTGCGTTCCGACGGCGCCTTGAGCACGCGCGCCGGCGCATTCAGCATCTGCTGAATGGCTCGCGCCTCGGCTTCGGCGGCCTCGCGGCGCTTGCGCGCTGCGTCCTGCTCTGCACGCGCCTTGTCGGCAGCCTGCTTGGCATCGTCGGCGGCCTTCTGCGCGGCAGCGCGCTCGGCGGCCAGACGGACCTTTTCGTCCTCGGCCTTCTTGCGCGAGTCGTCGTCTTCCGGCGCCTTGGCGGTAGCGGCGGCGCGCAGGGCAGCGGCTTCCTCTTCCGCCTTGCGGGCGGCGAGCTCAGCCTGGCGGCGTTCTTCCGCCTCCAGTGCTTCCTGCTTGGCACGGCGCTCGGCTTCCTCGCGTTCAGCCGCCTCCTGGCGTGCCTTCGACTCGGCTTCCTGGCGTGCCAGCAACTCGGCCTGCTGACGATCTTCCTCTTCCTGGCGCGCCTGCTCGGCCGCATCGACCTGCAGGTCGGCCACGTCGTGGCCATCGGCGCCCTCGGGCGAAGCCTCGTCGCGCTTGATCAGGACGCGCTTCTTGCGCACCTCGACCTGCACCGTGCGAGTCTTGCCGGTGGAATCAGCCTGGCGGATCTCGGAAGTCTCACGCTTGGTCAGCGTGATCTTCTTGCGCGCGCTGTCATCGGCCGCCCCGTGCGAACGCTTGAGGTAATCCAGCAACTTGGTCTTGTCGGATTCGGTGATGATGTCGTCAGGCGTCACCTTGCCCACCCCAGCTGCCTGCAATTGTTCCAGCAGGGCAGCTGCGCTGCGGCTCAGTTCTGCGGCCAGTTGGGCAACTGTTGTGCTTGCCATTCAAACCCTTTCAATGCTCGGTTTATACGTCGGGACAGTCGTGTGCGGAATGCGCGCTCAGGTAGCCTGAAAAAGCGTTACGTGAGCGTGTCCCTCAGTTAAACCAATGTTCCCGTGCTTTCATGATCAGCGCGCGGGCGTCTTCCTCGCCGAGACCAACCATGTCGACAAGTTCGTCGACGGCCAGCTCGGCCAGTTCGTCACGCGTGTGGATATTGCCTTCAGCCAGCTTGCCGATCAGTTCCGGGGTCAGGCCGTCGAGCGAACGCAGATCCTGCGACACCTCTTCCACCTTTTCTTCCCGGGCCAGTTCCATCGTCAAGAGCGCATCGCGTGCGCGGTTGCGCAGCTCGTTGACGGTATCTTCATCGAAGGCGTCAATCTCCAACATCTCGCTGATGGGCACATAGGCCACTTCTTCCAGCGTGGAGAAACCTTCGTCGATCAAGATGTCAGCCACTTCTTCGTCCACGTCCAGCTTGGCCATGAACAACTTGCGCACCACGTCGCTTTCCTCGGCCTGCTTCTGCGCCGATTCTTCCTGCGTCATGATGTTGATCTGCCAGCCGGTCAGCTCGGACGCCAGGCGTACGTTCTGACCGCTGCGGCCGATGGCGACAGCGAGGTTTTCCTCGTCCACCACCACGTCCATGCTGTGCTTTTCCTCGTCGACAACAATCGACTGTACCTGTGCCGGCGCCAGCGCGCCAATCACGAACTGCGCTGGGTCTTCCGACCACAGCACGATGTCGACCGCTTCGCCGCCGATTTCGTTACGGACCGCGGTCACCCGCGTGCCGCGCACGCCAACGCACGTCCCGATCGGGTCGATGCGCTTGTCATGCGCCACCACGGCGATCTTGGCGCGTACGCCAGGGTCACGGGCAGCCGCCTTGATCTCCAGCAGGCCCTGCTCCATCTCCGGCACTTCATTCTCGAAGAGCTTGATCAGGAACTCGGGCGCGGTACGCGACAGCTCGATTTGCGGGCCGCGTGCGGTGCGATCCACATTCAGGATATAAGCGCGCACACGGTCGCCGGTGCGCAGATTTTCCTTCGGAATGATCTGGTCGCGGGCCAGCAGCGCTTCCACGCGGCCGGACTCGACGATCAGGCCCTTCTTGTCGGCACGCTTGACCGTACCGGTCATGACCTTTTCGCCACGATCGAGGTAATCGTTGAGGATCTGCTCGCGCTCGGCGTCGCGGATCTTCTGCAGGATCACCTGCTTGGCGGCTTGCGCACCGATACGGCCGAACTCGACCGATTCGATCTGCTCTTCGATGAAGTCATCCAGCTCGATGTCCGCATTCTGCTCGCGTGCCTCGAACATGAGGATCTGCTTGTCCGGCTCCTGCAGGCCCTGTTCATCGGGGACCACAAGCCAGCGACGAAACGTCTCGTGCTCACCGGACTCGCGATCGATGGCGACGCGAATGTCCACGTCTTCCTCGAAGCGCTTCTTGGTTGCCGAAGCGAGTGCCGCTTCCAGCGCACCGAATACCACATCCTTGTCGACGTTCTTCTCACGCGCAAGCGCATCGACGAGCAACAGAACTTCGCGGCTCATTGCTTGTTCCCTTTTTTCTGATTTCCTTTGAAGTCGATCACCGGCACCAGGCGTGCGCGATCGACATCGGATATGGCGAATTCCAGCAGTGCCGTGCCATTCTGGCCTTCGAACTCGAGGCCGACCTGCTCCGCCCCCGGCTCGCCGGTGGGCGTCTGCAGGATGCCGACGAAATTCTTCTGGCCATTGATCGGCAGGCGCAGCGTGACCCTGGCTTCCTGACCCGCGAAGCGGACGTAGTCAGCCAGTTTCTTCAGCGGCCGGTCCAGCCCCGGCGAGGACACTTCGAGGCGCTCGTAGTCGATATTCTCGACGGTCAGCACGTGGGTAAGCTGGCGGCTTACCTTCTCGCAGTCCTCAATGACGATGCCGGTTTCAGGCTGATCGATATAGACGCGCATGAGTCCGCCCGGAGCGCGCTCGAGCTCAACCAGCTCGTACCCCATGCCGTTAAGGGTGGTTTCGATCAAATCTGCCAGATGCACTGTATTCCCGAATAATGGCCATCAATACCGTGGCAGACCCAGCCCACCGGCACGGCCGCCTTTGTTGGCGGCTTGCAGCCTGCTTGCCTGCCAGCCATCCCGACCGGCGCGCCGTGAAACACGGCAAGCACACGAAACGGGCGAAGCAAAAAAAAATGGGCGCAATGCCCATCATTCGCCCACCCTTTTACAGGATGACTTTTGAATAGACTTGGATTATACGCTGTCGCGATGCAAAAGGCAAAGGCACCAGGACTTGGCTTGCCAGGGGCGCGGCCCGGGCCGCGCTTTTCCTTGCGTGGCCGGCCCCGCGCGCACTGCCTTCCCTCGCTTTAGCGATTGCCGTCGCGGCCACCGCCGCCGCGAGGACGGCGATTGCCACTGGGCTTGCCAGCCTGCGGCATCACATTGCCGTTGGCTTCACCACCGCCGCGACGCTGGGAACGGCCTTGGCCGCCACCCATGCCACCCATGCCACCCATACCGCCCATACCACCCATCGGGCCCATGGGTCCGTTCGTGCCTCGGCTGCCCCGGCCACCGCCGCGCCCCGGACCACCAGGACCACGCGGGGAACCCGCCGCGCCACCGCCAAACTTCGTGGTATGCGAGGTGAGCAGCGTCGGGCCGCCGATATAACCCATCGAGGTCTGCATCGGATCTGGCTGACCCCGGCCTGCGCCACTACCGCGCGGGCCATTGTTCCTGTTGACGCGCGGCAGGCCATCCATGCCGGTCGGCATCGGCATGCCGGCAATGGCTGCCTCGGTGCGCTGCTGGCGACCACCCACCTTGGTGCCACCTCTGGGGCCGCCATCACCCTTGCCGGGCGCCTTCAGGCCGATGGACGCCATCAGCGCGCGCACGTCATCCGCGGCGAGTTCCTGCCAGCGGCCGCGCTTAAGGCCGCGGGGCAGCAGGAACTGACCGTACCGGGTGCGAATCAGGCGGTAAAGCAGCACGCGCGGCGGCTTGGTCGACACACGGCGATGGATCAGCTTGCCGTTGACGCGGACCTGATCGGCCGGCAGGATGCGTTGTCCAATATGGGCCGGCAGGCCATTGACAGAAACGCGCCCCTGCAGGATCAGCTCCTCCATCTCGCGGCGCGAACCCAGGCCGCCCTCGGCGAGCACTTTGTGCAGCTTGGGCGCATCGTCATCGGCCGAGAGCTCGCGCACCGGCTTTACCTTGGCACGCACACCGCTGGTATCTTCCTGGTCGTACTGGCCGGAGATGACGAAACGAAACAGGTCTTCGCCACCTGCGGCTGCAGCCGCGGGGGCCTTCTCGGGCACGCCCGGAGCCTGGCGCTGCGTGCCGCCCCTGCCTTTGTTTCCTTTGCTTGCCTGGCGCGGGCCACCCTGCTGCCCCTCGGCACTGCCGCGCCTGGCCGCGCCCTGCGGCTGCTGGCCTTGCTGCGGCTTGCGCTTGCGCGCGCCGTTGGAGTTGGCGCGGGCACCGTCGCGCTGGCGCTCTCCAGCGGCTTCGCCGCCGGTTTCGCTCGCACCTTCGGCAGTGTCGCCGCCGAACGCGCGGCGGCCTCGCGGCGCCGGGCGTTCGCCCTGCTGCTCGCCGGCCTGCACGGACTCGCCTTCGGCGGGCTTGCGCTTGCCGCGCGTACGCCCCTTTCTCACGCCATCGCCACGCGCGGATTGCGCGTCCGGTGCGGCTCCCGCGTCCGGACCGCCAGCGAAGGCAAGTGCATCGCCTTCCGCGGCACGCCCGCCATCGCGGTCCTGCGTGGCCTGGCGGCGCGTGGCCACCAGATTGCGCAGGCCACGGCGCAGGCCCTTGCGGCGCGGCGCGCCTTCGGCGCCATTGCCGGCATCGCCGGCCGGCGTATCCGCCTGGCGGACGTCTTGATCAACAGAATCGGACAAGGTATTCACATTCGGATGTTGCATGGTGTTCAGTTGGACACGCGCTCGTCGTGCTCGCTGGGGTGCGCCGGATTCGTCTTGGACGCCCCCGGGACTTCGGACTCCTGCTCGCCGGAGGCCACTTGCTCGTGGTAACCGTTGGCGGGTGCTTCCGTTTGCTCATTTGCTTCGCCGTCGTCGACGGCATCCTCCACGGCTGTGCCGTCAAGCCGCGCCCCCATGGGCCCGGCGGACACCAGTTCGCTCTCCGGCCCATCATCCGGCTCGGACACCGCGGGTACTTCAGCCTCGGGCACGGCTTGCGCTTGCACCGAGGCGTCCTTCTTTTCAAATGCTTCCACCAGTTCGGCGATGCCATCCGTGGCACCGGCATCGAGGACACCGGGGACGGAGCGGGTCAATTCGCCAGCATTGGACACATCGGCGACGGCAGCGCCAGCGCCGCCCGCAGGCTCCTCGCCGGCCTCCGCGAACGCTTCTTCGTCGCTTCCGGCCGGCAAAGCGGGCACAGTGCCCAGGGCCTCGAAATCTATGGGCTCCTGGTTCAGCAGCGCGGCTTGCGTCTGCGCCTGGACATCCTCCAGCGGCGGCARCTCATCTAGCGAGCGCAGGCCAAGGTCATCAAGGAAGTTCTTGGTGGTAGCGTACAAGGCCGGCCGGCCCGGTACGTCGCGGTAGCCGATCACCTCGATCCAGCTACGGTCCTCGAGCTTCTTCACGACTTCGGTGCTCACCGCAACACCGCGGATTTCCTCGATATCGCCCCGGGTGACCGGCTGCCGGTAGGCGATGATCGCCAGCGTCTCCATGACCGCGCGGGAATATTTCGGCGGCTTTTCAGGATTCAGCCGGTCCAGGTATTCGCGCATGACGGGGCGGCTCTGAAAGCGCCAGCCGCTGGCCAGCGCCACGAGTTCCACGCCGCGCTGCTCCCAGTCGCGGCGCAACTCTTCCAGCAGCACCCGAATGGTGTCGGCACCGACGTCGTCGGCAAAAAGCCGGCGCAAGTCATTGACGCGCAAGGGTTCCTGCGCACAAATCAGCGCGGTCTCGAGGACGATCTTCGCCTCTTGGGTATTCATGTGATTGCGTGCAGCCTGTCTTTGCACCTGCGCCCCGGACAAACCCGGACGCACTGGAGATTGCGGGTTCAGCGGTTGGAATTGCCACCGCCATCTGACCGCGCAGCCAACCACAATGCTTGATGCATGCAGTCGTGCGCTTTCTTTTTTGCATCGGGTGCCGGACCTGCCCGGCAGGAGATCGCCCGGCCACCGGCTTTACCTGCCGGTCGACGGAGCCCTTGCGTCGCGCCTTCCCCCTGATGTGGCGGACCTGTCCGGCACGACGTCCGTCGCTCCGGGTGCAAGAAAAATACGGATATCGGGCCTGCTTGGCCTATTTCACCCCGCCCTGCCGTGGCTGGTCTTTTGAACCAAATAATCTTTTGAACCGGACGGCGGATTGGGAACGGTCCCTGGCGGTAATACGTGCTGGAGGGTTCCTGGCATGCATCCCCGAGTGCGAATGCTACCTGACGATGCCACGATGAAATACGCTGCGCGATATCGCTGTTCTTGCGATTGTATGGCATTCCCTGGCAAACCTGCAACCGATTCACACAGGCATCTGCCCGACAAAGTGCGTAATGCGCCATGAAGCGGCGTATCAGAAGACCAGACAGAAGCCGTGCGCGGCCAGCGTCTCTGGCAAAAGCAGCGCGCGCGCCACCCCGACGACACCAAAGGCAGCCACTGCCAAACCGGCAAGGGTACGTACCGCCGGGCGGCGCGACCACTGCCTGAGGTAGCCGGACAGGCCCGAGATAACCAACAGGTTTGGCAAAGTGCCCAGTCCGAACACGGCCATCACCAGCGCACCCGAAGGGGCGTTCCCGGCCAGCAGCGCCATCGCCAGGGCGCCATAGACCATGCCGCATGGTACCAGCCCCCAGGCCAGCCCCATGCCGTAGCGGCGCAGCAGCCGCCCCTGTGGCAGGCCCAAGGGCGCCAGGCGCACGCCCACGGCGGCAAGAAAACGGAGCAAACCGCCAGCGCCGCGCGCGGCAAACCGCTCCAGCCAGCCAGCCCCCACGGCGCGCCCACGCAACATCCATAATCCCGACATCACCAGCATCATGCTGCCGATTCCGAACAGCCAGCGCTGCAGCGGCAAGTACTGGGCCTTCCACACACCGGCGCCCAGGGTACCCAGCAAGGCGCCCAACAGCGCATACATGCTCAGCCGCCCGGCATGCATCACCAGGAGTTCGAGCAGCCAGTGGCCTGGCCGGCGCAGGATGGTGGCCGGCACACGGGCCGTGCCGCCTTGCTCGGCCGCAAGCGCAATGCCGCCACACATGGCCGCGCAATGCACACCACCTAGCAAAGCCAGGGTAAAAACGCTGAAGAGCACGCCTACGGTCAACTTCTCCTCCCAATCACATCGCCTGGCGCGGTAAAATGCGCCCTACGCGCCCCCGCGACTCCAAGAGGCGCTATCAACATGAAGCCCAGCGCCCGCGCACATCCGCGCAATCGCAAATCATGACGACGGGCACGGCAGGCGGCGCCACGCAGATGGCAGGCCCCGCCAGACCCGCGCCAGGCTAATGTGGATAGCGCTTCCAACCGACAGCTCTCAACGTCAAGCTTTCAACTCAATGCGCCTGCCACACGCGCTTGAGTGATTGCGCTAAACCGACAGGCCCCAATTGCTAACATCCATTCCCATTACCGAGATGTCGCCCCGCTGCTCCACTTGCTCGCTGGGACAGCTCTGCCTGCCCGTCGGCATGTCGCAGCAGGACCTCGAAAAAATGGATTCGCTGGTGCAGGAGCGCGTGCGCGTACGCAAGGGCGAGACCCTGTACCGCCTCGGCGATCCGCTCACCGCCGTCTATGCGATCCGCTTCGGCACGCTCAAAACCCACCTGACGATGGAAGATGGCCGCTCGCAGATCACGGGCTTCCACCTCCCCGGCGAAGTCGTCGGGCTCGACGGCCTTGGCGAAATGCAGCACGCGTCCGACGCCACCGCCCTTGAGGATACCGAAGTTTGCGTGGTGCGCTTCGGCGACCTCCAGTCGCTGTCCGGTGCGCTCCCGTCGTTGCAACATCAGTTCATGCGGCTGATGAGCAAGGAAATCTCGCAGGACCAGGTGATGCTGATCACGCTGGGCTCGATGCGCGCCGAAGAGCGGCTTGCCGCCTTCCTGATCAACCTTTCGGAGCGCCTTTCCGCGCGCGGCTATTCGGCCTCCGAGTTCGTGCTGCGCATGAGCCGCGAGGAGATCGGCAGCTACCTCGGGCTCAAGCTCGAAACCGTCAGCCGCCTGTTCTCCCGTTTTGCGGAAGCCGGGCTGATCCAGATCCGCCAGCGGCACGTCAAGCTGGTCGACATGACAGGCATCAAGCAGATCATCAACAAGTCCTGCTAGTCCGGCAGGCATCGACCGGCCGCGCGGAGTTTCCCGGCTCCCGCGGCATTGGCAGCCGCCTTGCCTTCCTTGCGTGGTGCCAATACCACGTCGCGCCGGCCTGGTCACGACACTCCTGCTCCGCCGCCCCCTGCCCCGCGGCGCGAAGACGCGCATCGCGCTCACTCCAGTTCGTCTGTCTCCGCCAGCCGCGTGGGCATGGTGTAAAGCGTCAGGCCGCTCGACAACGAACAAAGCACCCACGCGACCAGGAAGCCCACGGTGTAAACCGCCTCCCGCGACGCCTCGACCGGCTGTCCGAAGAAGCGCAGATCGCCGGGATCGACCATCGAAAACACCAGGGCGGTCGTCAGCCCGGCTACCAGGAAGCCGGGCCATAGCACCCACATCAGCCAGCGCAGTCTCATGGTCACCTCGCCTGCGCCGTGGCCGGCTCAGCCTGCCGCCCGATACCCGTCTTCTCGACCACCAACCCGTGCCGCGATACGCCATCGACAACGGGCGGGTCCGGGTGCGTCATGGCCMGCCAGATCG
>NZ_JBFTNE010000128.1:0-17158 GCF_056397325.1 Cupriavidus sp. 05N39 | reverse complement strand
GGGGCCGGCGCGGCCGCGGCGGCGCCGGCGGGCTCCAGCATCACCAGCACGGTGCCTTCGGCGACRTTGTCRCCGACCTTGATCCGGACTTCCTTGACCACRCCGSCSYKGGGCGASGGCACGTCCATSGTGGCCTTGTCSGATTCCAGCGTCACCAGCGCRTCTTCCGCGYTGATGGTGTCGCCCGGYTTSACGTGSACTTCRATSACGGGRACSGMGTCGTARTCGCCGATRTCCGGCACCTTGATTTCAATCGCTTGACTCATTCAGTGTCTCCTGGGCAGGCCGGCGCACGCGACAAATACGAGCGTGTGAGGTTACCCTCACTGCCTGCATCTGTCACGCCGCCGCGCCGCAAGGCGCCGGGCATTTGCCCGGCACCCGCGGCGCGGCGCTACCGTTTCTGCGGGGGGTTCGTGCAGCCGGTCCGCTTAGACCGACATCGGGTTCGGCTTGTTGGGGTCGAGGTTGTACTTCTTGATGGCTTCCGCCACCTTGTCGCGACCGATCGCACCCTCGTCGGCCAGCGCCTTCAGTGCAGCCAACGTCACCCAGTGACGATCGACCTCAAAGAAATGACGCAGCTTTTCGCGGGTATCCGAGCGGCCGAAACCGTCGGTGCCGAGCACCACGAAGCGGCGCGGCACGAAAGGACGGATCTGGTCGGCGAAGGCGCGCACGTAGTCGGTCGAGGCGATCACCGGACCGCGCACGGACTTGAGGCTCCTGGTCACGTGCGATTCGCGTTGCGTCTCGGTCGGGTGCAGCAGGTTCCAGCGCTCCACGTCGTGGCCTTCGCGGGCCAGTTCGGTAAAGCTCGGGCAGCCCCACAGGTCGGATTCGACGCCCCAGTCCTTCTTGAGCAGGTCGGCGGCGGCAATCACCTCGCGGAAGATCGTGCCCGAACCCAGCAGCTGCACGCGCGGCGCGTTGCTGTTTTCGACGCCCTTCCTGAACTGGTACATGCCCTTGACGATGTCGCCCTCTACGCCAGCCGGCATTTCCGGATGCTCGTAGTTCTCGTTCATCACCGTCAGGTAGTAGTACACGTCTTCCTGCTCGGCATACATGCGGCGCAGGCCATCCTGCATGACCACCGCCAGCTCGTACTGGAAGGTCGGGTCATACGAGATRCAGTTCGGGATCGCGGCGTGGAACACGTGCGAGTGGCCGTCTTCGTGCTGCAGGCCTTCGCCGTTCAGCGTGGTGCGGCCCGAGGTGCCGCCCAGCAGGAAGCCGCGCGAGCGCATGTCGGCAGCCGCCCAGCACAGGTCGCCGATACGCTGGATGCCGAACATCGAGTAGTAGATGTAGAACGGGATCATCTGGATGCCGTGCGTCGAGTACGACGTGGCGGCGGCAATCCAGTCGCACATGGCGCCGGCTTCGTTGATGCCTTCCTGCAGCACCTGGCCAGTCTGCGATTCCTTGTAGAACATCAGCTGGTCATGGTCTTCCGGCACGTACTTCTGGCCTTGCTGGTTCCAGATGCCGATCTGGCGGAACAGGCCTTCCATGCCGAAGGTGCGCGACTCGTCGGGCACGATGGGCACCACGTGCTTGCCGACCTGCTTGTCCTTGAGCAGGGTGTTCAGGATCCGCACGAAGGCCATGGTGGTGGACACTTCGCGGCCTTCGCTGGTGGCTTTGAGCAGCGCGTCGAACGCGGACAGCTCGGGCACCTTCAGGGCTTCGGCCTTCTGGCGGCGGGCCGGCAGGTAGCCGCCCAGCTCCATGCGGCGGTTGCGCATGTATTCCAGTTCCTTCGAGCCTTCCTCGAAGGTGACGTACGGCACTTCCTCGATCTTGTCGTCGGCGACAGGAATATTGAACTGGTCGCGGAAGCGGCGGATCGCGTCCACCGGCATCTTCTTCTGCTGGTGGCTGATATTCATGGCCTGGCCGGCGTCGCCCATGCCATAGCCCTTGATGGTCTTGGCCAGGATCAGCGTAGGCTGGCCCTTGTGCTCGTTGGCGGCGCTATAGGCGGCGAAGATCTTGTGCGGATCGTGGCCGCCGCGGTTCAGGCGCCAGATGTCCTCGTCGGACCAGTCGGCCACCATCGCCTTGAGTTCGGGCGTGTTGAAGAAATGCTCGCGCACATAGGCGCCATCCTTGGCCTTGAAGGTCTGGTACTCGCCGTCCACGCAATCCATCATGCGCTTCATCAGCAGGCCCTTCTTGTCGCGTGCCAGCAACTGGTCCCAGCGGCTGCCCCACACTACCTTGATCACGTTCCAGCCGGCGCCGCGGAACTCGGATTCCAGTTCCTGGATGATCTTGCCATTGCCGCGCACCGGACCGTCCAGGCGCTGCAGGTTGCAGTTGATCACGAACACCAGGTTGTCGAGCTTCTCGCGGCCGGCCATGCCGATGGCGCCGAGCGATTCCGGCTCGTCGGTCTCGCCGTCGCCGAGGAATGCCCATACCTTGCGGCCTTCGGTCTGTACCAGGCCGCGGCTGTGCAGGTACTTCATGAAACGGGCCTGGTAGATGGCCATGATCGGGCCCAGGCCCATCGACACTGTCGGGAATTGCCAGAAGTCAGGCATCAGCCACGGGTGCGGGTAGGACGAGATGCCCTTGCCGTCGACTTCCTGGCGGAAGCTGTCGAGTTGCTCGGTGCTCAGGCGGCCGAGCAGGAATGCGCGCGAATACACGCCGGGGGCCGAATGGCCCTGCACGAACACCAGGTCGCCGCCGTGTTTCTCGGACGGGGCGTGCCAGAAGTGGTTGTAGCCAACGTCGTACAGCGTGGCCGCGGAAGCGAACGAGGAGATATGGCCGCCAACGTTGGTGTGCTTGTTGGCGCGCAGCACCATCGCCATGGCGTTCCAGCGCGTGTACGAGCGGATGCGGTGCTCGATGTCCTGGTCGCCGGGAATGCGGGCCTGCTGCTCCACCGGGATGGTGTTGATGTACTGCGTTTCAGCGTGGAACGGCTGATTGACGCCGTTCACGCGTGCGTATTCGATCTGCTTCTCGATCAGGAAGGCGGCCCTGTCGGTGCCTTCGGCGGCGATCACGCCCTGAAGCGCATCGAGCCACTCGTGGGTTTCCTGGGGATCGGCGTCGTTGGCGCTGCTGGCGCCGAGGATCTGCTCTGGTACAGCTGACATGACTGTCTCCTGGTGAATTCCTGCCTCGGCGCTCCCCTGATTCATGTCGTGAGAGCCCCGGCCTGACGGTGTGACTACGGTACGGCGCGCGGGCCACGAATGTTTCGCATCCCCATCGCTAGCGCTTCGCCCGGGCTTGCCAGATTCAGCTGGCAGGACCGGACACAGCACTACCGTCCGCACTTTTCGGTCGGACCGATTCTATGGAAGCACATTGGGCAAGACAAGCCTAATTTTCAAATTACGATATGGTTTCTCATAATGTGGGATATTGCCGCAACGCACCACAACATCGCGCCAGCCCTCGCCGGGAAACACCTGTCGCCCGCCGCGCCCTCGGCAGGAATGCCGCACTGCCGCATTGGCGCTTACCCCAAGCGACGCGCGCCTGCAATCCCGTTACACTGGTCGGTCAGTCGTCAATCCCGCCATGCCGTCCCTCAAAGATTTCTTTTCCCACCTCCGCGCCGCCATCGTCCCTCCCTCCGCTTCCGGCACCGCCAAGGCGAGCGGCGGCGACCCTGCGCTAGCCGCGCCGCCCAGCCCGCTGACGCACCTCGATACGCTCGGCCATGCGGACGAGCCCGCGGCCGTCAACGGGCCGCCGCGCGGCTTGTGGTGGCTGCGCTGGCGCAACCTGGTGGCAACCAGCTGGTTCATGTTCATCCCGCTGGTGGCGATCGTGCTGTTCACCGTGGCGATGGGGGTGATCCTGTGGTCGCTGCATGAAACCGAGCGCCAGCAACAACGCGACGCGCTTTATCGCGACGCGGCCTGGGCCCAGCAACGCGTGCGCCTGTCGCTGCTGAGCAACCAGGACCAGCTTGCCTCGCTGGCGCGGGACATTGCCGCCGCCCAGCTCGACCAGGGCGCCTATCGGACAGCCGCGCAGGAAATCCTGCGCGAGAACCCCGAGATCGTGTTCGTCAACTGGCTCGACGCAACCCGGCGCGGGCGCTGGTCCTTGCCGTCCACCTCGGAATTCGCCGGCCGCCTGCGCGAAACCCAGGACCAGCCGCTGGAACCCGAAGTCCTCGATACTTTCGACGCCGCGCGCGAAACCCAGCGCGTGGTGTACTCGCGCCCGCTGGTCAACGACCGCGGCGACAGCTTCATGCTGATGGAAGTGCCGATCGTGCGCGACAACGAGTTCCTCGGCACGCTGGGCGCGCTGTACTCCGTCAATGGCATCCTGACCCACCTCCTGCCACCGGAGCTGACCGAGCGCTACCGCTTCTCGCTGATCGACAAGAACAACCAGATCCGCGCCAGCACCTCGCTGCGGCCAGTACCCGGCAATGCGCTGTCGTACGAGGTGCTGCTCGACCCGCCTGGCCATTCGCTGTCATTGCGCGCGGACGCCTACCCGCCCGCCTCCAACCTGCCCAACAACATGTTGCTGTGGCTGGTGGTCGGGCTGTCGTGCTTCCTCCTGTGGAGCCTGTGGAGCATGTGGCGGCATACCAGCCGCCGCTCCGAGGCACAGCGCGCCCTGCTGGCCGAGACCTCGTTCCGGCGCGCGATGGAAAACTCCATGCTGATCGGGCTGCGCGCGCTCGACCTGAACGGCCGCATCACCTACGTCAATCCCGCCTTCTGCCGCATGACCGGCTGGCAGGACGCCGACCTGGTCGGCCGTGTGCCGCCCTTCCCCTACTGGCCGCCCAACGACCAGCAGGAAATGCAGAAGCAGATCGACCTGACGCTGCAGGGCAAATCGCCTGCCGGCGGCTACGAAATGCGCGTGATGCGGCGTGACGGCAGCAGCTTCTACGCCCGCATGTATGTGTCGCCGCTGGTGGACGGCCGTGGCAGGCATACCGGCTGGATGAGCTCGATGACGGATATCACCGAGCCCAAGCGCGCCCGCGAAGAGCTGGCCGCGGCGCACGACCGCTTCACCACGGTGCTGGAAAGCCTGGATGCCGCGGTGTCCGTGCTGGCCACCGACAAGCCCGAACTGCTGTTCGCCAATCGCTACTACCGGCAGTTGTTCGGCTGGGAAGCCGAGGGCCACCTCAAGCTGGCCGGCGGCGAGATCGACAAGGAGCAGGTCTCCAGCGATGCAACCGACTTCGTCGACGCCTACGCCGGCCTGCCGGCCTCGGAGTTGATGCCCTACTCCTCGGACGCGCGTGAAGTGTTCGTGCCCGACATGCAGAAATGGTTCGAAGTGCGCCGCCGCTATATCCAGTGGGTGGACGGCCACCTGGCGCAGATGCAGATCGCCACCGACATCACCGTGCGCAAGGCCGCCGAGGAAATGGCGCGCCAGCATGAGGAGCGGCTCCAGTTCACCAGCCGCCTCACCACCATGGGCGAGATGGCTTCGTCGCTGGCGCACGAGCTGAACCAGCCGCTGGCGGCGATCAACAACTATTGCATGGGCGCGGTGGCCCGGCTGCGCTCCGGGCGCAGCACCGCCGAAGACCTGATCCCGATCCTGGAGAAGACTTCGGCGCAGGCGGTGCGCGCAGGCACCATCATCAGCCGCATCCGGGGCTTTGTGAAGCGCAGCCAGCCGCAGCGGCGCGAAGCCGCCCTGCATGACATCGTGGCTGACGCGGTCGGCCTGGCCGACCTGGAAGCCACCCGCCGCCGCGTCACCATCCTGACCCGGCTACCGGCCCCGCCTTTGCTGCTGTTCGTCGATCCGGTACTGATCGAGCAAGTGCTGGTCAACCTGCTCAAGAACGCCGTCGAGGCCATGGCCGGCCTGCCGGCCATGCGCGCCACCGGCGTGGTCCGCCTGCACGCGCGCGTGGAGCCGGGCGAGTTTGGTCAGGTCATGCGCATCGACGTGATCGACCAGGGCCCCGGCGTGGACGAGGCCACCAAGGAACGGCTGTTCGAGCCGTTCTTCAGCACCAAGTCCGACGGCATGGGGATGGGGCTGAATATCTGCCGCTCCATCATCGAGTCGCACCAGGGACGGCTGTGGGTGGAGAATAATGCCGACGGCATCGGCTGCACATTCAAGATCATGCTGCCCCTGCTGCCGGCGCATATCGACCAGTAAATCGCTGGCCGTGCCGCCAGGTTCCCTGCCACGCGCCCCAGGGCGGCCCCTGTTGCTTGCCGCCCGGCCCGGTTACACTTGGCGGCAAATGACTTTGTTGTCCCAGGAGACTTCATGACCGTAACGCCAAACCCCACCTCCCACCGCGGCGAGACCGTCTTCATCGTCGACGACGATGAAGCCATGCGCGACTCGCTGACCTGGCTGCTGGAGGGCAATGGCTACCAGGTTCGCAGCTTTACCAGCGCCGAACAGTTCCTCTCCGCCTACGACGCAGGCCAGGTTTCCTGCCTGATCCTCGACGTGCGGATGCCGGGCATGAGCGGGCCCGAGCTGCAGGAACGCATGATCGCGGAGAACATCAATATTCCGATCGTCTTCATCACCGGCCACGGCGACGTGCCGATGGCGGTCTCCACCATGAAAAAGGGCGCGATCGACTTTATCGAGAAGCCGTTCGACGAGTCCGAACTGCGCTCGCTGGTGGAGCGCATGCTGCAAAAGGCCCGCACCGACCACTCCGCCGCCCGCGAGCAGCGCGCCGCCAAGGACCTGCTGGGCAAGCTCACCACGCGTGAACAGCAGGTGCTGGAGCGCATCGTGGCAGGCCGGCTGAACAAGCAGATCGCCGACGACCTGGGCATTTCCATCAAGACCGTGGAAGCGCATCGCGCCAACATCATGGAAAAGCTCAACGTCAACACCGTGGCCGACCTGCTGCGCCTGGCCCTGTCCAAAAGCAGCTGAGCCCGCGCCAGAAAGAAGAATGGCAGTCCGGCCCCGCTGGCCGGCGGACGGGCTGCCTGCTCAACGCCTGAGATATTCCTCGTCGCGGAAGGTCACAACCCATTGCGGTTTGTAGACCACGAACACCGCCACCAGCATGCCCGTGAGAAACGCCTCGCCAAACGCCAGGATCAGCACCGCGGTCAGCGTATCGGGCAGCGACAGCACGCCATCGCCCACGCTGTAGCTACGCCAGATCGCCCTCGCCGCGCCGGCGCCCAGCGCGGCCAGGCCGGCGGCAAAGTAGCCGTGACCAAGGATGAAGACAAAGGGATGGCGCGGCAACAGCCGGCGCATGGCGCCCTGCAGCGCAGCCGACAGCAAGGCCGGCAACAACCCCATCCAGACATAACGCGGCCAGAGCGCGGCCCAATCCAGCTGAGCCCAGCCGTGCCCGGCCAGGTACCCGAGGCCGAGCAAAGACACCAGGTCGATCACGAACAGCGACAGCAGGGCCAGCGGCAGCCCGAACAGCGTCACCATCAGGGTGGCGCCAAACAACTGGATCACCATGCCGCCCGGCAGCGTCGCCCTTAACGTCCACAACAGCGCCAGCAATAACAGCGCGCCCAGCCAGCCATTCTGCAAGGCGTCGCGGCGCAGCAGTTGCCAGGGGCGCCGGCTCAGCGCCCAGGCCAGTCCGGCCAGGCTGAATGTCAGCAGCACGGCATGTTCGGCTGGCGTGCCAGGCGTAACGAGAGGGGTCAGGGCAGGCATGCGGACATACTACCAGCGCCCCAAGCTACTTCGCCCCGGGTTGCGTCAACCTTTATAATTCCGCTTTGACCACCTCCCGCCCTCCCGCGCCCATCCCATGCCCGCCCAATTGATCGACGGCAACGCCCTTGCCAAGCAACTCCGTACCGAAGCCGCCCGACGCGCCGCCAGCCTCACCGAACGCGGCCACCGGCCCGGCCTGGCCGTGGTCCTGGTGGGCGAAGACCCGGCCAGCCAGGTTTATGTGCGCAACAAGGTGAAAGCGTGCGACGACAATGGCTTCCACTCTTCCCTCGACCGCTATCCGGCCGACCTGTCCGAGGCCGACCTGCTGGACCGCATCGACACCCTGAACCGCGACCCGCATATCCACGGCATCCTGGTGCAGTTGCCGCTGCCCAAGCATATCGACAGCCACAAAGTGCTGGAAGCGATCGCCCCGGAAAAAGACGTGGACGGCTTCCACGTGGCCAATGCCGGCGCCCTGATGACCGGCGCCCCGCTGTTCCGCCCATGCACGCCTTATGGCTGCATGAAGATGCTGGAATCGGTGCAATTCCCGCTGCGCGGCGCCCGTGCGGTGGTGGTTGGCGCGTCCAATATCGTCGGCAAGCCGATGGCGATGCTGTTGCTGCAGGCCGGCGCCACCGTCACCATCTGCAATAGCAAGACGCGCGACCTGGCCGCGCATACCCGGGATGCCGATGTGATCGTGGCCGCCGTGGGCAGGCGCAACATCATCACCGCCGATATGGTAAAGCCGGGGGCGGCCGTGATCGACGTGGGCATGAACCGCGACGACAACGGCAAGCTGTGCGGCGATGTCGACTTCAACGGCGTCAAGGAAGTGGCCGGCTATATCACGCCGGTACCGGGCGGCGTAGGCCCGATGACTATTACGATGCTGCTTATCAATACGCTGGAAGCCGCCGAGCGCGCGGCCGGCTGAAGACCGCCCGCCGTGCGGCGCGCCCGCACGGCATGGCATGGCACTGGAAATCCTGCCGCCCCGCCCCAATGTGCGGGGTGTTGCCCTTACTGGCCCCGCCAAGAGAGACGCCATGGACCAAGCCGCCAACCAGGCCAATGAAGCCAACGCCACAACCGGTGCCAATCCGCTGCTGGATTTCACCGACCTGCCACGTTTCGCCGAGATACGCCCCGAACACATCGGGCCGGCGCTCGACGTGCTGCTGGCTACCGCGCAGGCCGCGGTCGACCGCGCCGAGGATCCCTCCACCCCTGCCACCTGGGCCAACGCCGTGGAAGCGCTGGAAGCCGCCACCGAGCCGCTCGGACGCGCCTGGGGCGTGGTCGGCCACCTGAGCGCCGTGGCGGATACGCCGCCGTTGCGCCAGGCGCACGCCGACAACCTGCCGCGCATGACCGAATTCTGGTCCTCGCTCGGCCAGAGCCTGGCGCTTTACGACAAGTACAAGGCGCTCGCCGCCAGCCCGGAATTCGCCACCATGAGCGCGGCCCGCCGCCAGTTGATGGAAAACGAATTGCGCGGTTTCCGCCTGGGCGGCGCCGAACTGCCCGAAGACAAGAAGCCCCGCTTCGCCGCGATCCAGGAACAGCAGGCCCAGCTGTCCAAGGCTTTCTCCGATCACGTGCTCGACGCCACCAACGCCTACGCGCTGCTGATCGAGGACGAAAGCCGGCTCAGCGGCGTGCCTGAGGACGCGCTCGAGGCCGCCCGCGCCGCCGCCGAGAAGGACGGCAAGCCGGGCTGGAAATTCACCCTGCACTTCCCGTCCTATTTCCCGGTGCTGCAATACGCGGACGACCGCTCGCTGCGCCAGACCATGTACGAGGCCAGCGTCACCCGCGCCTCCGAGCTGGCTCAGCAATACGGCCAGGGCAAGGCCGAATGGGACAACACGGCCAATATGCGCGAGCAACTGGCGCTGCGCCGCGAGGAAGCCCAACTGCTCGGCTACGCCTCCTTCGGCGAGGTTTCGCTGGTGCCCAAGATGGCGGAATCGCCGGCGGAAGTGCTGCGCTTCCTGGACGAACTGGCTGCCAAGGCACGCCCGTACGCCGAGAAGGACTGGACCGAACTCAAGGCCTTCGCCGCCGCCGAGCTCGGGCTGACCGAACTGGCGCCGTGGGACGTGGCCTACGCCTCGGAAAAGCTGCGCGAACAGCGCTACGCGTTCTCCGAGCAGGAAGTGAAGCAATATTTCCCGGAACCCCAGGTGCTCAAGGGCTTGTTCGGCGTGGTGGAGAAGCTGTTCTCCGTGCGCATCGAGCCCGACCAGGCCCAGACCTGGCACGACGATGTGCGCTTCTTCCGCGTGGTATCGCCTGAAGGCGAACTGCTGGCGCAGTTCTACATCGACCTGTACGCCCGCGAAGGCAAGCGCGGCGGCGCGTGGATGGACGACGCCCGTGGCCGAAAGCAGCTCGATGCTGGCCGCGTGCAGACCCCTGTGGCCTATCTGACCTGCAACTTCACGGCCCCCGTGGGCGGCAAGCCAGCGCTGTTCACCCACGACGAAGTGATCACGCTGTTCCATGAGTTCGGCCACGGCCTGCACCATATGCTCACCCAGGTGGGCGAGCTGGGCGTGTCCGGCATCAACGGCGTGGAATGGGATGCGGTGGAGCTGCCCTCGCAGTTCATGGAGAACTTCTGCTGGGAATACGAGGTGCTGGCGGACATGACCGCGCAGGTCGACAGCGGTGAGCCGCTGCCGCGCGACCTGTTCGAGCGCATGCTGGCTGCCAAGAATTTCCAGAACGGCATGATGACGCTGCGCCAGATCGTGTTCTCGTCGTTCGACATGCACCTGCACACCGACTTCGAACCGGCGGGCGAGAAGTCCGTGCTCGCGCTGTCCAGGGAAATCAACGATCGCGCCCACGTGGTGCCGCAGCACCCGCTTTCGCGCTGGCCGAATACCTTCAGCCATATCTTCGCCGGCGGCTACGCGGCGGGCTACTACAGCTACAAGTGGGCTGAAGTGCTGTCCGCAGACGTGTACGCCGCGTTCGAGGAGGCCGCAAAGCTCTCCGGCACCGTGCTGGACGCCGAGACCGGCGCGCGCTACCGCCGCGAGATCCTGTCCGTGGGCGGCAGCCGCCCGGCCATGGAATCCTTCACCGCATTCCGCGGCCGCGCTCCGCAGATCGACGCCTTGCTGCGGCACGGCGGCATGGCGGTGGCATAAGGCAGGGTAGGGGAAAGCAAGGAAGCGTAACGAAGAAAGCGGCTCATATCGAGCCGCTTTTTTCATGGCGGCCGGCACGGGCAATACACGCTACCGAAGCCAACGCGCAGCATCCGCTCGCTGCAATCGCGGCCGAATAATTGCCGCAGGTATCGAAGAGCCAGCCCGCGAAGCTACCGCCGGCCATCGCGGCAACCCCGACCGCGATATACAGCGCCCCGAGGATGGACCCGAGGTTGGCCGTGCCGAACCAGGTCGCGGCGAGCGCGGGATACAGGGAGATGCAGCCGCCGTTTGCCGCGCCGAACAGAATGGCGAACAGCGCCAGCGCGGGAAAGCTAACGGCACCGAGCCACACGCCGTTGAGTACGGCCAGCGCCAGGGTCAGGCACATCAGCAGCCGCCCTGGGCCGAGCCTGTCGCCGAGCCCGCCCAGCGACAGGCGGCCCAGGATATTGCCGACGCCCACCAGCCCGATCAGCAGGTTCCCGCCAGCGGAAGAGATGCCATGCTGCCGCGCATAGGGGTGGATATGAACCAGTGCGGCGAACAGGCCGACCGAGCCTAGCAGGATAGCAGCGAAGTACCACCAGAACCGTCCGCCGCGCGCCGCCTGCGCCAGGCTATGCCCCGCCTGCGGGCTGGCCTGGACGGCGCCTGGCAGGGAAGCAGCGCCATCGGGATGCAGGCCGGCCTCCTCCGGCCGCCCCTTCATTACCATTGCCATCGCCAGCCCGACCACCGCGATGACCAGTGCGAAGCACCGCATCGTTGCCTGCCAGGACATCTGCTCCATCAGCAACCCGGCCGCCACCGGTCCGGCAAACGTACCAAGCCCGGTGCCAGCCAGCGCCAGGCCCGAAGCTTTGCTGCGATGCCTGACGAACCAGCGCTGGACCGCCGTCACCGCCGGTACATAGACCAGGCCGACGCCCAGCCCCACCAGCGTGCAGAAGGCAACCAGGAACCACGCCAGTGAATCCGTGGCAATACTGGCAATGGCAAAGCCTAGCGCCAGCAGCACGATCCCCAGGGCAATAACCCGGCGCGTCGAGATCCGATCGGCCAGGGCGCCGGAGAAAACGCCCACCGCATAGTAAATCAGCGCGGTGAACGAAAACACGGAAGCCGCGGATGAGCTCCCCACCTGGAAGCCCTCCTGGATACTCGCAAAAAAGGCCCCGAACGAATACGCGGCACCGAAGATCAGAGCCAGCAGCATGTGTGTCGCGCCGACCACATACCACCCCTGAAAAATTTTCACCTTTGCCATGCCACCTCCGATAGCGCCTTCAGCGCAGCGCCCTTCTAATTTCACCCGGGAGTCACTTTCTTGTTGCTTATTCTTGTATATACAAGAAAGGACAACAAATCAACGAGTCGGGACTACCCTGACACGGGCCATGTCCTGGCGCCCTACTCCCTGGGAACCTTCGAAAATGGAAATTGGCTAGACAAGCCCGGTCAAGTAATATGCGTGCCATGACCTACCTGCCACCCGCCGCTGCCTACGCGCATATCAAGAATTACCTCAAGGAAGGACTCAGCGCCGGGCGCTGGCCGCCGGGCACGCTGATGCCGTCGGAGTCCGAGCTGGTCACGCAGTTCCGCGTCAGCCGCATGACGGCCAACCGGGCGGTGCGCGAACTGCAGGCAGAAGGACTGGTGGAGCGTGTACAGGGCGTGGGCACGTTCGCCACCCAGCCCTACCGCGCGTCGTCGACCCTGACCATCCGCGACTTGCACGACGAGATCACCGAACGCGGCCACCGCCATCGCTCGGACGTGCATATGGCGCGCGCCGAGGTGGTCAACGAGGCCCTGGCTCAGCGCATGGGACTGCCCGTCGGCAGCCCGGTCTTCCACACCCTGATCGTCCATAGCGAGAACGGCGTGCCGCTGCTGTGCGAGGACCGCTACGTCAACCCCGCCCGCGCGCCCGACTACCTGGACGTGGACTTCACCAAGACCACGCCCACCAATTACCTGCTGACCGTGGCACCGCTATGGGAGGCCCAGTACTCGATCGAGGCGCAACTGCCCACCGAGCAGGAGGCCGAGTTGCTGGGCATCAAGCCGGCCGAGCCTTGCCTGATCGTGGTCCGGCGCACCGAAAGCCAGGGCTCGCCGATTACGCTGGCGCGCCTGGTGCATCCGGGCTCGCGCTATGCCATCGAGGGCTCCTTCAAGCCTTGAGGCCGCGCCGGCTTGCGTCCAGCCGGGAATGTTTTTGCGTCGGGGTTGCGCTCGCCAGCCTGCTGTTGGGACAGCTTCTCATCGAGAACCACATCGCCGATCTGGCTTCCGTGCGCGGCAACGGCTTGCTCGCGCGCCACGCCGCTGTTCGTGCTTGCGGGCGGCGCCAAAGGGTTCCCGCCCTGTAAAATGCGTTTTAGATCTTTAGATCAACAGGACAAACAAAGATGAGAATCGCCACCTGGAACGTCAACTCGCTCAAGGTCCGGCTACCGCAAGTGCTGGACTGGCTGATCGAGCAGGAAAAAGCCGACGCGCCGATCGACGCCCTGTGCCTGCAGGAGCTGAAGATGCCGGACGACAAGTACCCGCTGGCCGAACTGGAGAGCGCGGGCTTCCACAGCGTGTTCACCGGCCAGAAGACCTACAACGGCGTGGCGATCCTGGCGCGCAACGCTAGCATGGCGGCGCCCAGCGACGTGGTGCGCAATATCCCCGGCTACGAGGACGCCCAGCAGCGCGTGGTGGYGGCCACCTACGGCGACGTGCGCCTGGTGTGCGCGTATTTCCCCAACGGCCAGGCGCCGGACTCCGACAAGTTCACCTACAAGCTGGGCTGGCTGCAGGCGATGACGGTGTGGCTGCAAGAGGAGATGGCGAAGTACCCGAAGCTCGCGCTGCTGGGCGACTTCAATATCGCACCCGAAGACCGCGACGTGCACGATCCCAAGAAGTGGGAAGGCCAGAACCTGGTATCCCCCCCGGAGCGCGACGCCTTCAGGGCGCTGGAGGCGCTCGGCCTGACCGATGCCTTCCGCATGTTCGAGCAGCCCGAGAAGAGCTTCTCCTGGTGGGACTACCGCATGTTCGCCTTCCGCCGCAATGCCGGCCTGCGCATCGACCACATCCTGCTGTCGCCGGCCTTGCGCGATGTGTGCAGCGCCTGCGTGATCGATCGCGTGCCGCGCACCTGGGAGCAGCCGTCGGACCACACGCCGGTGGTTGCGACGCTCGCCCTGGGTTAAAGCGGTATGCGCAAGTCCGCGTTCGGGATATCCGGGAAGCCACCGTCTCGCTTCCGGGCCGCCGCACAGCTACACTTGCCGGCATGAAACCGGCCACCTTCCGCCACCGCAACCTTCCCCACCTGCTGCTGCAAGCCCGCGAAACGCTGATGGCGGGCTTTAGGCCCATCCTGCGCCAGCACGGCATGACCGAGCAGCAATGGCGCGTGGTGCGCACCCTCAACGAGCAGGGCGAGATGGAGCCGAACCAGGTCGCCGACGCCTGCCTCATCCTGAGCCCGAGCCTGACCCGCATGCTGTCGAGCATGGAGGAAGCGGGCCTGATCCTTCGCTCCCGCTCCACCACGGACCAGCGCCGCCAGCTGATCTCGCTGACCGACAAGTGCCGCGCCGTGATCGCCGAGATGGAGCCGCTGATCGACCGGCGCTATGAGGAGCTCGAGCAGATGATCGGCGCCGAGCGGCTCGGCAAGGTCTATGGCGCGCTCGACGAACTGCTGGAAACCTTCACCGAGCGAGACCCGCGCGCATGACCGTGCCTGCAGCGCAAGGCGGAACAGGCGGCGTGCTTGGGCGCCTGCTGCCAGCATGGCGGCACCGCATAAGCCCGGCCTCCTTGCGCGCCGACCTGATCGCGGGCCTGCTTGGCGCCGTGCTGGTGCTGCCGCAGGGGGTCGCCTTCGCCACACTCGCCGGCCTGCCTCCACAGTACGGCATCTATGCGGCCGTCATCCCCTGCATCGTGGCGGCCTTGTTCGGGTCGAGCTGGCACGTGATGTCCGGGCCGACCAATGCCAACTCGCTGGCGCTGTTCGCCATGCTGAGTCCGGTGGCGTTTGCCGGCAGTCCGGAGTACATCAATCTCGCGCTCGCCGTCACCGTCATGGTCGGCTTGCTGCAGCTTGCCGTGGGCACCCTGCGCCTCGGTTCGCTCGCCAACTTTATCTCGCCCTCGGTGCTGCTTGGCTTCACCTGCGGCGCGGCGACGCTGATCGGGCTCTATGCGCTCAAGGACCTGTTCGGGCTGGCCGTGCCCACGGGCACGAGCGCCTTCGGCGTAGTGCGCTTCCTGCTCGACAACGCCGACACCATCAACTGGAGCGCGTTCACCGTGGCCGCGGTCACACTGGCGGTCACGCTCGCCGTCAAGCGCGTCTCGCGCCGGCTGCCCTTCATGCTGATCGGCCTGCTGGCAGGCTACGGCATCGCCCTGCTGCTCAATGCGCCGGGCTGGAGCGAAGGCGCGCGCCACGTCAACGTGGTTGGCCCGATACCGTCGGCCATTCCGCCCTTGCACGTGCCCGACATCTCCTGGCAGGCCATCCCCGACCTGCTGGGCATCGCCGCCGCGCTCACCATCGTGGCGCTCGGCCAGTCGATTTCGATCGCCAAGGCGGTTGCCCTGCGCTCAGGCCAGCACATCGACGCCAACCGCGAGTTCATTGGCCAGGGCTTGTCCAATATCGCGGGTGGCTTCTTCTCCGCCTATATCTCCTGCGGCTCGCTGAACCGCTCGATGCCCAACTATGAAGCGGGCGCGCAGACGCCGCTGGCCAGCATTTTCTCGGCCGTGCTGCTGGTCGTGCTGGTCACCGCAAGCGCACCACTGCTGGCCCGGATTCCGCTCGCGGCAATCGCCGCGATGCTGATGCTGGTGGCCTGGGGCCTGTTCGATTTCGCCCGGCTGCGCCGCATCGCCAGCCTGAGCCAGACCGAATTCGCCATCGCCGTCAGCACCTTTGCCGCCACGCTGGCCATCCGCCTGGAAATGGCGGTTCTGCTCGGCACCATCTTGTCGCTGGTTGCCTATCTCTATCGCACGTCGCGGCCGGCTGTGCGCAGCCTGGTGCCCGACGCGGACGATCCCGACCGCCGCTTTACGCCGCTGGACGAGTTGCACCGCCCGCAGCCGGAATGTCCTCAACTCAAGCTGCTGCGCATGGAAGGCGCAATCTACTTCGGCGCCGTCCAGTACGTCACCGACCGCCTGCACGAAGCACGCAGCGCCCATCCTGGACAGATCCACCTGCTTGCCATGACCAAGRGCATGAACTTCATCGACCTGGCCGGCGCCGAAATGTGGGAAAGCGAGCTGGCCGAACGGCGTGCCACCGGCGGCGACCTGTATTTCCACCGTCCGCGCACGCAGGTCCTGCAGACATGGGATCAGACCGGCTTTGCGCTAAAGCTGGGCGAGGGGCATATCTTCTCCACCAAGCGGCAGGCGCTGCACACCATCATTGCCCGCCTGGATCCCGCCGGATGCGCGCAATGCCAGGCGCGAATCTTCGAGGAATGCGCAAGCCGCCCGGGCGGAGCACTCCATGGCACGGCGTAAGAAAGAGTACGACTAGATCTGGAACGTGACCTGAACCCGGCAAGGCATGACCGCGGGAACGGAAAAGAGAAACGCCGGCGTGGAACCGGCGCCAGGCGGCGAGAAGCCGCAACAACATGAAACGTTAGCACGGGATCGGACCGATGACCGACCCGGCCTGAGACCCGTTTCAGAGCGGCGCCACATGGGCGCGCTTGACCACCACCGGCTGGGCTGCGCCCTGCTCGATCAGCACCACGGCGGCACGCTCGATTGTCTCGCGTCCGGCGCGGAAAGCCTCTTCCAGCGACAAGACCTGGTCGGCACTGAAGCCTTCCCACAGCGCTTCGCGCGTCACCACGCAGGTGACTTGTTCGCCGTTGACAACAGCGTGGAATAGCAAGCCTTCATTATTGATATCGTAGCGATCTTGCTCTTGGAATTTGATATCCATCGGTACAGCCCTCCATTGCAAGTGAAGATTCATCCTAACATGGGTCGGCCCGACTCGTCCGCAAAGGCCTACGCCTCGCTCGCCTCCAAGCATGACTACCGATGCACAAGGCGAGTTCCCATGGCATGAATGCATGGATCCGGTGCATGAAAAAGCCCCTGCGCCTTCGCATCGCTGCAGGAACCGGGGCAATTCGCACATGCCATACGTGGCCCTGCTCGCACAGGAAAGATTTCGCAGGGAGGGGGTTTGACAAACGCAAAAACGATGATACAATCTTTTTCTTCGTTGGGGCGTTAGCTCAGTTGGTAGAGCAGCGGACTCTTAATCCGTAGGTCGAGTGTTCGAG
>NZ_JBFTNE010000127.1:0-17187 GCF_056397325.1 Cupriavidus sp. 05N39 | reverse complement strand
ACATGGTGGCCGACGCCTCCGGCGGCACCAGCAAGGAAGCGCACGACTACGCCATGCAGCGCATGGTGCAGGCCGGCGTGGTGCCGGTGACCTGGCAGCAGGTGCTGCTCGAATGGCAGCGCGACTGGGCCCACCGCGACACCTACGACGCCGTGATGAAGCTGGTCAAGGAACACTCCGGCGCCTACGGCATGGGTGTGGACTACGCCTACACCATGGTGCACAAGGCCGAGCAGCGCACCGCCACGCCGCACGAATCCATCGCCCCGGTGCCGGCCCGCTGAACGCGGCCAAGGCCACGGACCAACCACCCATACACCTCGGTCAGACATCGCATGAGCGCGCAATCCAATACGCAGGACACGGCCCGGAGCCCGTCGCGGCGCAARCTGCTGGTATCCGGCGCGGGTACGGTCGGCGCGGCCGCCGTCGCGGCGCTGGGCAGCACCGCCGCGGTCGCCACCGGCAAGCCGCAGGCCCACGCCGCGTCCCACCACACGCCAGGAGCACACAGCATGGACACCATCACCACCAAGGACGGCACCCAGATCTATTACAAAGACTGGGGCGCGGGCCGCCCGGTCGTGTTCTCGCACGGGTGGCCGCTCAATGCGGACGCCTGGGACGCGCAAATGCTGTTCCTGGTGCAGCACGGCTTCCGCGTGATTGCCCACGACCGCCGTGGCCATGGCCGCTCCGGCCAGCCCGCCAAGGGCAACGACATGAATACCTACGCCGACGACCTGGCCGCGCTGATCGAAGCGCTGGACCTCAAGGGCGCGGCGCTGGTCGGCCACTCCACCGGCGGTGGCGAGGTGGCCCACTACATCGGCCGCCACGGCACCAAACGCGTGTCCAAAGCGGTGCTGATCGGCGCGGTGCCCCCCGTCATGGTGAAGTCCGCGTCCAACCCCGGCGGCCTGCCGATGGACGTGTTCGACGGCATCCGCAAGGGCGTGACGGAGAACCGCTCGCAGTTCTACAAGGACCTGGCGATGCCGTTCTTCGGCTTCAACCGTCCCGGCGCCAAGGTCTCGCAAGGCACCATCGACGCGTTCTGGGCACAGGGCATGACCGGCGGCATCCTCGGCCAGTACCTGTGCATCAAGGAGTTCTCGGAAGTCGACTACACCGAGGACCTGAAGAAGTTCGACGTGCCGACCCTGATCCTGCATGGCGACGGCGACCAGATCGTGCCGATCGACGACTCGGCCAAGCTGAGCGCCAAGCTCGTCAAGAACGCCACGCTGAAGATCTATCCGGGCGCGTCGCACGGCATGTGCGTGATCAACGCCGACCAGGTCAACGCCGACCTGCTGGCCTTCCTGTCCGCCTGACCGGATGCCGTCCCGCGCCCCGATGCCGGGCCGGGACGGCCTGGCTTGCCCTTACCCCTGTCACTGACCCGCCGCCAGCCGGAGTTTCGCCATGACCGCATCCAGCACGCCCGACCTTATCCTCGTCAACGGCAAGTTCGCCACGCTCGACCGCGCCAATCCGCAGGCCGAAGCCGTCGCCATCAGCGACGGCAAGTTCGTCGCCGTCGGCACCCGCGCTGAGATCATGCAACTGGCCGGCAACACCACGCAGGTGGTCGATCTGCAAGGACGCCGCGCCATTCCCGGGCTGATCGACAGCCATATGCACATCATCCGCGGCGGCCTGAACTACAACATGGAACTGCGCTGGGACGGCGTGCGCTCGCTGTCCGACGCCATGCGCATGCTCAAGGACCAGGTGGCGCGCACGCCCGCGCCGCAATGGGTGCGCGTGGTCGGCGGTTTCACCGAGCACCAGTTCGCCGAGAAGCGCCTGCCGACCATCGAGGAGCTGAACGCGGCCGCGCCCGACACGCCCGTATTCATCCTGCACCTTTACGACCGCGCCATCCTCAACGGCGCGGCGCTGCGCGCCGTGGGCTATACCAGGGACACGCCGAATCCGCCGGGCGGGGAGATCGTGCACGACAAGGCCGGCAACCCCACCGGCCTGCTGCTGGCCAAGCCCAACGCCACCATCCTGTACGCCACGCTGGCCAAGGGCCCCAAGCTGCCGCCCGAGTATCAGAAGAACTCCACCCGCCATTTCATGCGCGAGGTCAACCGCCTGGGCGTGACCGGGGTGATCGACGCCGGCGGCGGCTACCAGAACTACCCCGAGGACTACAACATCATCGAGGCGTTGCACAAGGAAGGGCAGCTTACGGTGCGCCTGGCCTACAACCTGTTCACGCAGAAGCCCAAGGACGAGCTGAGCGACTTCAGCGGCTGGTCCAGGCAGATCAAGCCGGGCCAGGGCGACGACCTGTACCGCCACAACGGTGCCGGCGAGATGCTGGTCTACAGTGCTGCCGACTTCGAGGACTTCCGCGTCGAGCGGCCCGACATGCCGCCGTCCATGGAAGGCGACCTCGAACCGGTGATCCGCCTGCTGGCCGAGAACCGCTGGCCCTGGCGCCTGCATGCGACCTACAACGAGACCATCTCGCGCGCGCTGGACGTCTACGAGAAGGTGGCCAGGGATGTGCCCTTCGACGGCCTGCACTGGTTCTTCGACCACGCCGAGACGATCACCGACCGCAACATCGACCGCATCGCCGCGCTGGGCGGCGGCATCGCCGTGCAGCACCGCATGGCCTACCAGGGCGAGTATTTCGTCGAGCGCTATGGCGCGCGCGCGGCCGAGGCCACGCCGCCGATCAAGCGCATGCTGGAGCGCGGCGTCAAGGTCGGCGCCGGCACCGATGCCACGCGCGTGGCCTCGTACAACCCGTGGGTCTCGCTGTACTGGCTGACCACCGGCAAGACGGTGGGCGGGCTGTCGATGTATCCGCAGGCCAACCTGCTGGACCGCGATACCGCGCTGCGGCTGTGGACCGAGGCCAATACGTGGTTCTCCTCCGAGGAGGGCAAGAAGGGCCAGATCAAGGCCGGGCAGCTCGCCGACCTCGCTGTGCTGTCCGCCGACTACTTCGGCGTGCCCGGGGACGAGATCCAGGACATCACCTCGGTGATGACCGTGCTGGGCGGCAAGGTGGTGTACGGCGACGGCGACTTCGACAAGCTCGCGCCGGCGCTGCCGCCCGCGATGCCGGACTGGTCGCCGGTGCGCCGTGGGGGTGGCTACCAGCCGCGCCCGCAGGCGAAGGCGCTCGCGCTGAACACCGCGTGCGGCTGCGCCAGCGCCTGCGGCGTGCACGGCCACGGCCATGCCAGCGCCTGGACCGCGAGCGTGCCGGCCGCGGATGAGAGCACCTTCTGGGGTGCGCTCGGCTGCTCGTGCTGGGCCTTCTGAAGCAGGGAGACCCGACATGAACCGCCCCGCTTCCGCATTGACCCCGGCGGCCAGCGCCACGCGGCTGCCGTCCTGGCTGCGCTGGCTCGCGCTGCTGGCGCTGTGCGCCGCCTACCTGCAGGGTGGCCTGGTCAAAGCCATGGACTTCGCCGGCGCCATCGGCGAGATGCAGCACTTCGGCCTCGCGCCGGCGGTGCCGCTGGCTGCCGCGGTGATCGTGCTGGAGCTGGGGGCGTCGCTGATGATCCTGTCGGGCTTCTACCGCTGGCTCGGCGCGCTGGCGCTGGCCGTTTTCACGCTGATGGCCACCTTCCTCGCCAACCGTTTCTGGGCGGCGCCGCCGGCCGAGCAGTTCATGCTGGCCAACGCCWTCTTCGAGCATATCGGACTGGTCGGCGGCTTCGTGCTGGTGGCGTGGGAGGACCTGAACCGGCGCGCCGCCGCGCGCACGGCATGAAGCGCGACGGCCGCCTCCACTTGCCTGTGCTGCCTGACATGGCCGGGCCGGCGACCCACACTGAACACTGAACACTGAATACTGGAAACGCGGTGAAGCTCTATCTCATTTCGCTAGGCGCCGGCATCCTGGTCGGCATCATCTACGCCATGCTGCAGGTCCGCTCGCCGGGGCCGCCCGTGGTCGCGCTGATCGGGCTACTGGGCATGCTGATCGGCGAGCAGGTGGTGCCGCCGATCAAGCGCATGCTGGCGGGCGCGCCCGTTACCGCCGCCTGGTTCCACTCCGAATGCGTACCCAAGATCACCGGTGTGCCTGCGCCGACGACATTGACCGCAGCCCGCGAGGACGCGCGGCCAGCGCCGAACAATGCCTCGGAGTCGCACTAAGGCGCTTGCTACTGCTACTGCTACTGCTACTGCTACTGCTACTGCTACTGCTACTGCTACTGCTACTGCTACTGCTATTGCTATTGCTACGGCTGCGGCACCGGCACTGCGGCCCGCCCCGGAGACTCGGCCCGGATGCAGCCGCCATGCGCCTCCCAGGCGCCGTCGGCGATGACATCGGCCGCCTGGTTGAACTRGTCGACCGCATCGAACAGGGTGCTGCTGGCATCGCGCGCGCGAGCTATCGCACTGGCAGCCCCGTCAGCCAGCCCCCGTCTGCTGCCCCTGCGTGCGCGCGGCCACGATGGCATCGTAGCGCCGCGAAACGCCAAGCTTGGCGAATATCTGCCTGAGATTCCACTTGACCGTCAACTCGCTGATATTCAACGCCAGCGCGATTCTCTTGTTCGACATCGACTGCTCGAGCAGCCCCAATATCTCCCGCTCCCGCCTGGTCAGGCCCGACAACGCCGTCAGGCCATCCTGCGGCGCCGCCGCGACAGTGCGATCGGGCCCGGCGGCGGGCATGGCAAGCGGCATCCCCCGCAGGCCGGCAAGGTAGTCCTCCTGCGCACTGTCCCTGCGCCGCGGCAGGCAGCCCAGCAGGACGCGAACGCCCTTGCCTTCGTCCAGCAGCGTGCGCACCAGGCCAAGCCGGTAAGCCGTGGCCACTGCCGGCTCCATGCATGCCATCACTTCGTCGCGCCGCCCGAGCGCATCCAGCGCCAGCGCCTGCAGCAGATCGGTGGTGACCATCAGCCCCTCCCTGCCCAGTGCCGTGGCCGTGGCGCGGACGTCGTCCAGCGCCAGCAGCGCACCTTGCGCTTCGCCCATGTCCAGGAGGAGCCTGGCACGCGACAGCGCTGCGATCGCCACGATCTCGGCCGCGCGCGGTTCCGCGCCCGTCTGGTCATGCGCCAGGCCGTCGAGCGTGGCCTGCAGCGACTGCGCGTGCCGCCAGTCCCCGCCGGCAAGCACGATCCGCTGCCGTTCCGCCACCATATGCGCCATCCCGCGCCAGATGCCACGGCTGCGGAAATGCGCTTCCATATCGGTCAGGAATGCCATGGCCTCGTGCGGCAGCCCGCCAAGCATTTGCAGGCGCGCATGGCACAGCGCGGCGCGCAGCGCCACATCGGGCGACGATAGCTTGAACATGTCGAGGCGATCCGCCAGCACCTGCCGTGCTTCCTCGGTCTTGTCGCGTTCGTACAGGACCACGGCCACCGTTGCCGCGCAGCAGCAGGCACTGACCGAGCGGCGGCCATGGTGGCGTTCCGCCTCTGCGAGCGCGTCCTTGCCCATGCGCTCGGCTTGCAGCGCATTGCCCTCCAGCAGGATTGCGCTGGCGGCGCTTGCCCTGGCCATCAGCGCCAGCTCGCCCGTGCCGGTGCGCATCGCGCTTGCGGCGGCGGAGCCCAGGATATCCCGCGCCTGCGCGTGGCGGCCGCGCGCGGTCAGACTGCGCACGGTCAGGCCAAGCCTGATGTGCTCCAGCGCCGGATGGCCCAGCGCGACGTTTTCCAGCGTTGCCAGGGTGCCGTCCAGCAGCGCCACTTCGTCGCGCTGCATGGCGATCACGGCGCGCAGCAGCCTGCCATGCCGCGACCCGCCGGCGCCAGCCCTGACGGCTTCCAGGGCGCTCAGCCATTGCTCGGCTTCGACGGGCCGCGCCGTCACCGCGCTCGCCCAGGCGGCGAGCAGCAGCAGGCGCGGATGCGCCGCCAGCCGGGCGGGAGGCACCATTTCGGCCCACTGCCGGAAGGCCCGCAACTGGCTCACGCTGGGCAAGGCCGGCATCGAACACTCGATCAGGCGGACAACGGCATCGAAATCCTCGCTCAGCAAGGCATGCGGAATCGCCTCGGCAAAGCGCCCTTGCTGCACGAACCATCCGGTGGCGCGCCGGTGCAGGCCAGCCACGTCCTGCTGGCCGCATGCCAGGCGCTGGCTCAGGAATGCCGCGAACATGGGATGAAAGCGGTACCAGCGGGCCTGGTCGTCCTCCTGCGCGGGCAACAGGAACAGGCCGCGCGCGTCGACAGCGGCGAGCAGCGCGTCCGCATGCTCCGAGCCCGTGACATGGGCGGCCAGCGCCGCATTGAAGCGCGGCAGCACCGACAAGCCTTGCATGAAGTTGAGCAACTCCGCTGGCAACCCGGCCACGACGTCTTCCGACAAGTAGGCGTGCAGGCTATCCGCATCGGGCGCCAGCGCGCGCAGGCGCACCGGATTGCGCTGCCCCGCCTTCAACGAGGCCGCCATCAGTTGCAACCCGATCGGCCAGCCGGCACAAAGCGCATGGAGCCGCGTGGCGGCGTCCAGGCCCACGCGCGCATCGAGATGCGCCTGCAGGAAGGCAAGCGTTTCCCGGAAGGAAAATGCCAGGTCCGCGCCGCCGACTTCACCTAGCTCCCCCACTGCGCGCAGACGGCCCAGCAATAGGGCTGGTGCCTCGCGCGATGCCATGACGACGTGGAGGTTGGGCAACCGTGCCTCAAGGATGGCCTGTAGCAAGGCACGGCTGGCGGGATGGCTGGTCCGGTCGGACTCGTCGATCATCAGGTACAGCTCTTCGCGCGCGCCGGCCAGCGCCTGGATATAGCCGGCAGCCAGCGATTCCGGGGCCGCCAGCGCATCGTCCTGCCATGGCGGCGCGAGCCGCGCATGCTGCAAGGCGGCACGCAGGCTGGCGCGGAACACCTCCGGCGCTTCATCTTCGGCGTCCAGCGAAAGCCACGCTACGCTGGCGCCCTCCCCGATCAGCTTCTGGCGCCACTGCGCCATCAGGATGGTCTTGCCGAAACCCGCGCCGGCAGTGATCAGCACCAGCTTGCGCTGGCGCGCGTCGTGCAGGCCGGCAAGCAGGTCTTCGCGCGGGATCGAGCGGCTGCCAAGGCGAGGCGGCGCCAGCTTGGTAGTGGGAGCAGGTTGATACCGTTCCATCGAAATTCGGCTCTCGGCAATGCGGGCCAGGCGGTGCGAAAAAAGGACCGCCGGCCTGTCCCGGTGGATATCGGGTGTCCGGACGTGGCGCGTGGGCGGGAGAACGCGCGCTTCGGGGATTGCGCGAAATATATACTAGCCATGCATGGCGCAAGCCCTGGTTTGGGGCCGCCCACCTGATCCGGGTGGCTGGGCGACTGCCCGAGCGAGGCAAGAGCGGGATGCATGCGGAGCACACGCCGCTCCGGCGCGCCGGCCGAATTGCGCCGGGCCGCCTGTACAATGCATCACCATTTCGATTGACATCGACGCTGGCCGGCATGGCCAGTGCTCGGAGACAAGAAGGCACCGGTCACCTATGCCGCAAAGCCCCTCCTCCCCCGGCGCTCGCCCGCCTGCCAGCGCGGCGCCGGAATCCACCAGCAATACAAAGCACCAGCCGCCACGCGACACGGTCAGGGTTCTGGCGCGCGAACGCGTGCTTGCGCAACTGACCGAGGCACGGCGCCGCCGCGCGATCGTGCTGCAAGGCCCGGCCGGCTGCGGGAAGACCGCCACGCTGCTGGCGTGGCGCCAGGCGCTGCTCGCACTAGGCTTCGATGTTGCCTGGCTGACCCTGTCAGCCGACGACAACGAACTGGCGCGCTGGCTCGATGCCCTGCTGGGCAGCCTGGCCCAGGTCGATACCGCGATGACACGCGAGGCGGCGTTGCTGGGCGGCCGCGGGATGGATGCGGAAGTCGTCGAGCGCACCGTGCTGGCGCTGGTGCAAGGCATCGCCAGCCATCCGCGCGACCTGGTGCTGGTGCTCGACGAACTGCACCATCTTGCCGACGCCCGCGTGCACGAGTCGCTGCAATGGCTGCTCGACTACGCGCCGCCTAACCTCCATATCGTGCTGGCGTCGCGCGGCAACGTACCGCTATCGCTCGGCCGCCTGCGGGACCAGGGGCTGGTGTTGGAACTGGACCAGCGCGACCTGCGCTTCACGCTGGCGGAATCCGGGCAATTCCTGAAGGCGCAACTCGGCGATATCAGCGCGCGCGACGCGCGCCAGCTGCACGAACTGACCGATGGCTGGGTAGCCGGGCTGCAGCTGTTTGCCACGCACTGGAAGCGGCGCCGGCAACACAGCGGCGCGCAGTCCGGCGCCGACAGTTTCGTGCGCGCCAATGTGCAGAATGCCGGCGCCTTCGCCGGCTATTTCGAACGTGAAGTGCTGGCGCGCCTGGCGCCCGCCGAGACGGAGTTGCTGGTGCGCGCGGCGGCATGCCAGCGCTTCAGCGCCTCGCTTTGCGTGGCGCTGAACGAGCAGGCGCAAAGCTCCGCCGATGTGGTCGCCCTGCTCGCCCGCCTCGACAACGACAACCTGTTCATCGCGCCCGTCGACGGGCCCGACCGGGAAACCTGGTATCGGCTGCATCCGCTGCTGCGCGAAACCCTGCTCCAGCGCTTCGGCGCGCGCAGCGAGGCACAGCAGCGCGCCGTGCATGCGGCCGCCTGGCACTGGTTCCGCGCGCACCGTTTGCTGGAAGAAGCCGTGCGCCATGCCGTGCTGGCGGGAGAAGCCGACGCGGCCGCGGATCTCGTGCAGCAATATGCCGGCACGCTCACCGCCCGGGGGGAGTTGCGCAAGCTGATCGGGCTGATGCGCCTGCTGCCGGCCGAGCAGATCGAGGCGCGCATCAAGCTGCGCCTGATGACCCTGCAGATGCAGATCTTCGCGCGCGACCTCGACGCCTGCGCGGTGAGCATCGAGCGCCTGCTCGCCGACATTCCCGAAACCGACCTGGTGGCCAGTTACCGGCTCACCATCCTGCGCTTCGGGCTGGCCGTGCAATGCGACGATACCGATGGCGCGCTGGCGCTGGTGCCCCGGCTAATGCAGGCGCCCGCCGACGCCGAACCGGTCACCCTCGGCGCGCGCAACAACCTGCTTTCGTGGCTGTACATGCACCTTGGCGAGTACGAGCGCGCGCGCCGCATCCAGGCCGAGGCGCCGCCGCTGCTGGCGGAAGGCGCGCCGCTGCTGGGCACCAGCGGCGGCAGCCTGAACGGACGCTGCATGGTCGGTTTCAGCTTCGCCCTGGAGGGCAAGATGATCCAGGTCGAGCGCATCTGCCGGGACATCCTGTTCGAGGCGGACAAGGCCGGCAGCGCCGCGGCCGAACCCGGCTACTTTGCCGCCGCGCTGCTTGGCGAAGTGCTCTACGAACAGAACGACATCGCGGGCGCGCGCCGGCTGCTGGAAGACCGCGTGGACGTGCTGGAACGCGTGTCGATTCCCGACTCGGTGCTGCGGGTGCTCCGAACGCTGTCGGCATCGCACTGGGCGGCCGGGCATCAGCTCGATGCGTTTGCCTACCTGGAGCGGCTGGAAGAGTACGCGGCGCAACGTGGCCTGGATCGCTTGCTGGCCCATAGCCTGGGGGACCAGGTCCAGCGCCATCTGTCTTGCGGCGATCCGGACGCCGCGCAGGCCGCGCTGGCGCGCCTGGAGGTCATCGATGCGCGTCACCCGCACGCACAGCCGAGCGCGCTCGATGAGATCCGGGTGGTGGCCGAACGCGCACGCATCCAGATGTGCCTTGCGCATGACGACCTTGCCGGGGCGGCGCAGCGCCTGGCGCCGCTGATCGCCCTGTGCGATGCGCGGGGCTGGCAGCGCCAGGTGGCGCAGTTGCAGTGGCAAAGCGCGGTGGTCGACTTCCGGCGCGGGCTGCCGGATGCCGCGCGCGACCAGATGCTGGCGGCCTTGCGCCGGGGGCACAGGCTTGGGCTGGTGCGCAGCCTGCTCGATGCGGATCCGGCGGGGCTTGACCTGGTCGGTGAGATCACACTGGGGCAGGCGGCGGACCCGTTGCTGGCTTTTTATGTCGAACGCCTGCGCTCCGCGCGGGAGGCGCTGGGGGGTGCCGTTCCGGACACGTCTCCTCTCTCCTCCGATGGGCAGCCGGCAAATGCCGCCGGCATGGAAGGGTTGAGCGAGCGTGAGGCCGATGTGGTGCGGTTGCTTGGGCAGGCGCTGCCCAACAAGAAAATCGCGCGGACGCTTGGGCTGTCGCCGGAGACTGTGAAGTGGCACTTGCGGAATGTTTTTCGCAAGCTTGGGGTTAGTAGTCGTGATGAGGCTGTGGCTCGGGTTCGGGATATGGAGTTGGGGGGTGGGGGGGGTTAAACCGTATGTGATTTTTGGGGGCGGCGTTGGTTTTTGCACCCAACAGCGTACGACATCCCCCTGCGGGGGGCAGAGCAATCAGGCTTGTGGGACTCGGTGGTTGCGTCGTACGGCCCTGTGTGTTGGCTAGCGTGCCCAACCGGCTCGAAGGGCATCGCAATGGCATCACCCAATGGTCACGTGGTGGGGCCCCTGATTCGCTTTGCTCGGTGCCCCTTCCCACATCTGCCGTTCGCGATGTGCAGCGCCGCGATCCTACCTGCAGTAGTGGTTTCGTGGTTTTGTCTCTAACGGTAGCCGCCCGGTCATTTGATGCCCTGCTGTACCGGCGCTAGCGGCACCTTGCTATCAACGCCCTTGGTTTCGTGGTGGGCATCGCGGACCGGTCCGCCGAGGGCCGCGCTTGCATAGCGGCGTTGGCATCTTGCACCCAAGTGCGTACGACATCCCCCTGCGGGGGACGCCGGTCACTCTTCTTTGCCTCGGCAAAGAAGACTAACGAGAAGAAAGCCGACCCTGCCGGGGGCAGAGCAATCAGGCTTGTGGGCCTCGGTGGTTGCGTCGTACGGCCCTGTGTGTTGGCTGGCGTGTCCAACCGGCTCGAAGGGCATCGCAATGGCGTGCCCCATGGGTTTCGTGGTGGCGCCCCTGACCTCGTGTGCAGTGCCCCTTCCCACATCTGCCGTTCGCGGTGCCGAGCGCCACGATCCCGCCCGCATCGGTGGTTTCGTGGTTTTGTCTCTGGCGGCAAGCGTCCAGCCATTTGATGCCCTGCCGTACCAGCGCGAGCGGCACCTTGCTATCAACGCCCTTGGTTTCGTGGTGGGCATGGCGGACCGGTCCGCGAGGGTCACGCTCGAACATCACCGCGCCTGCTCTCCGAGACAAAACCACGAAACCAGCCACACCCGAAACGGCGCAGACCCTCGCACCGCGAACGGCAGATGTGGGAAGGGGCACTGCACACGAGGTCAGGGGCACCACCACGAAACCCATGGGCATGCCATTGCGAGGCCCTGCAAGCCGGTAACGGCAGATACCAGCAGAACCGCTGCCCATACGACGAAACCAGCACCCTGCGCACCCGCGATTGCTCTGCCCCCGGCAGGGTCGGCCTTCTTCTCGTTAGTCTTCTTTGCCGAAGCAAAGAAGAGATGGTATGAACGCGCCCCGTCCCCGCAGTGGAGCGCGAGGTGGCGAGACGGTAGTGTGGGTCGGGCAGAAAAGAGTCTGATGAGTGACCGGCGTCCCCCGCAGGGGGATGTCGTACGCACTTGGGTGCAAAAACCAACGCCGCCCCCCAAAAACCCCACCCCCCGGCAAACACAACGGTTCCCCCCACACGCGGCCCCAAAAAAGCAAAGCCACCTAACGCGGGTGGTTATATCCCACCCCCTCTTAGCGTTACCGTAACGCCATACCAAAACCCACCCCCCGGGACCCCAAAAAAACAACCTGCTGACGCGCCCCACCCGCATCCAGCCCAGGAGACAGCCCCAATGAACACCCCAACGGCCGCGCACCCGCCAGCCGCCACCGATCACCCCTACCGCCCGGTCTGCTTCCCCAAGCGCCGCACCCTAATCGAGCGCCGCCCCGACGGCACGCTTCTGCTGCGCTGCGCCACGCCGCCGACCAAGATCCCCCAGCAAGGCATGGCCGACTTCCTGCCCTACTGGGCAGAGCGCCGCGGCACCAACGCCGCATTCCGCGAGCGCGACGCGCAGGGCGCATGGCGCACAATCACCTGGACCGAACTGTGGCACCAGGTACAGGCCGTGGGCGCCGCGCTGCTGGAACTCGGCCTCGGACAAGACCGTCCGCTGATGCTGCTTTCCGGCAACTCCATCGAGCAGGCCGTCGTGCTGCTTGCCGCCGAGTACGTGGGCGTGCCCGCCGCCGCGGTGTCGCCCGCCTACTCCACCATCAGCCGCGATTTCGCCCGTCTGAAGGGCGTAGCTGAACTGGTGCCGCCCGCGGCACTGTTCGTGCAATCGGCCGCGCCCTTCGAGCGTGCCATCGCGGCCCTGGAAGGCTACAAGGCGGCGGTTATCGCCGTGGAAGGCGCGGCAGCCGGCCAGCACGCCTGGAGCAGCCTGGCAGCCACCGAGCTGACGCCGGCGCGGCTGGCCGCGCTGGCCAGCGCGCACGCCGCCATCCGTCCCACGGACACGGTGCGCGTGCTGTTTACTTCGGGTTCCACCGGTGTCCCCAAGGGCGTGGCCACCGCCTACAGCAATCTCAACGCGGTGACTGCCTATCACGCGGAGAACCTCGCCGCCCTGATCGAGCGGCAGCCGGTGTTCCTCGACTGGCTGCCCTGGCACCATGGCCTGGGCGGCGTGACCAACTTCGCGCGCGCCATCGTGCTGGGCGCCACGCATTACATTGACGATGGCCGCCCCCTGCCCGGCCTGTTCCAGCGCACCGTGCGCAACCTGCGCGAAGTCTCGCCCACCATGTTCAACAGCGTGCCGTCGGCGTGGAGCGCGCTGGTCACTGAACTCGAACGCGACCCGGTGCTGGCGCGCAGCCTGCTCGCCAATGCGGTCAGCTTCGGCTATGGCGGCGCCAGCCTGCCGGGCGACGTGTTGCAGCGCATCCAGCGCGTGGCCGAACAGACGGTGGGCGAACACATTGTCTTCTGCTCCGGCCTGGGCTCCACGGAAACCACCGCCATGGGCGTGTACTGCGGCTGGGCCACCGACGGCGTCGGCAATGTCGGCGTGCCGATGCCCGGTGCCGAGATCAAGCTGGTGCCGCTGGACGGTGGCGACGGGCGTTTCGAGATCCGCATGCGCGGCCCCTTCGTTTTCTCCGGCTACGTCAAGCGCCCCGACCTCACCGCCGCGGCCTTCGACGATGAGGGCTATTTCTGCCTGGGCGACGCCGTGCGCCTGGCCGATCCCGCCGATCCGGCCCGCGGCCTGGTGTTCGCCGGGCGCGTGGTCGAGGACTTCAAGCTGGCCAACGGCACCTGGGTCCGCACCGGCGCCGTGCGCCTGGCGCTGATCGATCGATGCGCGCCGCTGATTACCGATGCCGTCATCTGCGGCCACGATCACGACTACCTCGCCGCGCTGGCCTGGCCCAACCTCGCCGCCTGCCGTGCGCTGGCCCCGGAGCTGGCCGAACTGGACGCCGCAGCGCTGGTGCGGCACCCGCTGGTGGTGAATGCGCTATGCGAACGCCTGCGCGCCCAGGGCAAGGACGGCGCCAGCCTGAGCGTGCGGCGCGTGCTGCTGATGGCCGAGCCGCCTTCGATCGACGCCAACGAGATGGCCGAAAAGGGCTACGTCAACCAGGCAACCACCCGCGCGCGCCGCGCGCACCTGGTCGATCAGCTATTCCACCCCGAACCCGCGGCACACGTCGCCTGCGTACGCTAAGAGCGGACCAACGCCCTCACCCTTTCTATCGGAGCTTCACATGCAAGTCACCCGGACCGTCTTCCGCGACGACCACGAAATGTTCCGCACCACCGTGCGCCGCTTCCTCGAACGCGAATGCGTTCCCCGCCAGGCCGCCTGGGACAAGGCTGGCGTGGTCGACCGTGAAACCTGGCTCAAGGCCGGCCGCGAGGGCCTGCTGTGCATCACGCTGCCGACCGAGTACGGCGGCGGCGGCGGCGACTTCGGCCACTGCGCGATCTTCAACGAGGAAGTCGCGCGCGCCGGCGTCAGCGGCCCCGGCTTTGGCGTGCACTCCGACATCATTGCCCCGTATATCAACCGCATCGGCAGCGAGGAACAGAAGCAACGCTGGCTGCCCAGGGTCTGCTCCGGCGAGGCCATCCTTGCCATCGGCATGACCGAACCGGGCACCGGCAGCGACCTCAAGGCCGTGCGTACCACCGCCGTGCGCGAGGGCGACGAATACGTGATCAACGGCAGCAAGACCTTCATCAGCAACGGCCTGAATGCCGACCTGATCATCATGGTGTGCAAGACCGATCCCAGCGCCGGCTCCAAGGGAGTCAGCCTGATCATGGTGGAAGCCGACCGCGAAGGCTTCCGCCGCGGCCGCAAGCTCGACAAGGTGGGCCAGCACGCGCAGGACACCGCCGAACTCTTCTTCGACAACGTGCGCGTGCCGGTGGGCAACCGCCTGGGCGAGGAAGGCAAGGGCTTCGCCTACCTGATGGGCGAACTGCCGCAGGAGCGCCTGAGCATCGCCGTGAGCGCCGCCGCCAAGCTGGAAGTCTGCCTGGAACACACCATCAACTATGTGAAGGAACGCAAGGCCTTCAACCAGACCGTGTGGGACTTCCAGAACACCAAGTTCAAGCTGGCTGACATCAAGGCGCAAGCCGTGGCCGTGCGCCTGATGGTGGATCATTACCTCGCCGAGCACGTGCGCCGCCGCCTGACGCTGGAAGAAGCCGCCATCGCCAAGCTCTATGCCACGGAAGCCCTGGGCAAGGCACTGGACGAAATGGTCCAGCTGCACGGCGGCTACGGCTACATGCTGGAGTACCCGGTGGCGCGCGCCTTTGCCGACTCCCGCGTCACGCGGATCTACGGCGGCACCAGCGAGGTCATGCGCGACCTGATCTCGCGAAAGATGTAATTCATATCGCCATCGTAAACACCACCGCAATCCGAAGGAAGAATGACATGACTCGTAAAGTATTCGTCGCCGGCGTCGGCATGATCCCGTTCAAGAAGCCGGGCACCAGCGAAACCTATGACATGATGGGCGCGCACGCGGTGCGCCAGGCGCTGGAGGATGCGGGCATCGATTACGCCGACGTGCAGCAGGCTTACGCCGGCTACGTCTATGGCGATTCCACCTGCGGCCAGAAGGCGCTTTACCATGCGGGCATGACCGGCATCCCGGTCATCAATGTCAACAACAACTGCGCCACCGGCTCGTCGGCACTGTTCCTGGCACGCCAGGCGGTGCAGAGCGGCGCGGTGGACTGCGCGCTGGCGGTGGGCTTCGAGTTCATGCAGCCGGGCGCGCTCAGCTCCAAGTGGAGCGACCGCGCACCGGCGCTGGAGCGCGCGCTGAACCTGGTCAACGAACTGGTCGACCGTACCGACCTGCCCAGCGCCATCCGCCAGTTCGCCGGCGCGGGCCGTGCGCACATGACCAAGTACGGCACCAGGCTGGAGACCTTCGCCAAGATCCGCGCCAAGGCCAGCCAGCATGCCGCGCGCAACCCGCTCGCTGTGTTCCGCAACATCGTCACGCCGGAAGACGTGCTGGCCTCGCCGATGCTATGGGATGGCGTGCTGACGCGCCTGATGGCCTGCCCCCCGACCTGCGGCGGCGCCGCCGCCATCGTGGTCTCGGAAGAATTCGCCCGCAAGCGCGGCCTGCGCACCGACGTGCTGATCGCCGGCCAGGCACTGACCACCGACACCCCCAGCACCTACGACAGCAAGGACATGATCCGCGTGGTCGGTTTCGACATGACGCGCTCGGCATCGCAAAGCGTCTATGAGCAGGCCGGCATCGGCCCCGAGGACGTGGATGTGATCGAGCTGCACGACTGCTTCGCGCAGAACGAACTGCTGACCTACGAAGGCCTGGGCCTGTGCGAAGAAGGCGGCGCGGAGAAGCTGGTCAACGACGGCGACAACACCTACGGCGGCCGCTGGGTCGTCAACCCGTCCGGCGGCCTGCTGTCCAAGGGCCACCCGCTCGGCGCCACGGGCCTGGCCCAGTGCTACGAGCTGACGCACCAGATCCGCGGCACGGCGGAGCAGCGCCAGGTCGAGGGCGCAAAGGTGGCGCTGGCGCACAACCTGGGGCTGGGCGGCGCGTGCGTTGTCACGGTCTACAAGAAGCACGCCTGATTGCGCTGATTACCGAACGCTACCCGACGGAGTCTTTCCCATGATTGACAAGAAATTCATCGGCAAGGTGATCGCGGATTTCCGCACCACCGCCGCCGCCAGCCAGTTGCGCTTCTTCGCCAAGGCCACCGGCGAGACCAGGGCGATCTATCTCGACGAAGCCGCCGCGCGCGACGCCGGCCACCCCGGCCTGCCGCTGCCGCCCACCTTCCTCTTTTCGCTGGAACTGGTGCAGCCGCCCAGCGCCTGGCGCGACGAACTCGGCATCAAGGTCGAGCGCATCCTGCACGGCGAACAGTCCTTCACCTACCACCGCATGGCCTATGCGGGCGACACGCTGCACCTGCAAACGCGCATCACCGACATCTACGAGAAGAAAGGCGGCGCGCTGGACTTCGTGGTACGCGAGACACGCGTGACCAACCAGGACGGCGAACATGTGGCCGACCTGCGCAGCGTACTCGTGCAGCGCAACGGCTGAACCGGAGACCCCCAATGAGCAATCCGTGCAATCCGAGCAATTTGAGCTTTGAGCAGATCCAGGTCGGCGACACCCTGCCCCCGCTGACGCTGGAGCCTATCAACCGCACCACGCTGGCGCTGTTTGCCGGCGCCTCGAACGATCACAACGCGATCCATATCGATACCGACTTCGCGCGCAAGGCCGGCATGCCCGACGTGTTCGCGCACGGGATGCTGTCGATGGCCTATCTGGGCCGCCTGCTCACGCTGTGGGTTGACCAGCGGCAGTTGCGCCAATTCGGCGTGCGCTTTGTCGGCATCACGCATCTCGGCCACCGCATCACCTGCAGCGGCTGCGTGGTGGAAAAGCTGGAAGTGAACGGCGAGAAGCGCATCAAGCTGGAAATCCAGACCGCCAACCAATATGGCGAAACCAAGATCCTGGGCGACGCGGTCGTCGCCCTGTAACCCCAAGCAAGTTCAGCAAATTCAGTAAATTCACAAATTCAGGAGATAAGACATGGGAACACTTGACGGCAAGGTGGCACTGGTCACCGGTTCCGGCCGTGGTATCGGCAACGCGATTGCCAGGCGCCTGGCCAGCGAAGGCGCGCGCCTGGTGATCAACGACCTGGACGCCGAACCGGCGCACCAGAC
>NZ_JBFTNE010000126.1:0-18395 GCF_056397325.1 Cupriavidus sp. 05N39 | reverse complement strand
ACAGATCCTACCGCCGTACCCGTGGTGATGGGCTCATCGGTCAGTGGAACCATGTCGGCGGCCGGGTCCTGTTCATAGGCTTCGGAATCGGCGTCGGCTCGCGCCACGCCAGCGGACTGCTGCAACTCCGGCTGCTTGGAACGCCGGGTCCGGCTGGTGCTTCCGGTAGAGACAGTTTTCTGGCGTGGCATGAACCCTCACTGTGGCGGCAGATACCGCATCGGATCGACTGGTTTCCCGTTCTTGCGTACCTCGAAATGCAGTTTCACACGATCGGTGTCACTGTTGCCCATCTCTGCAATCTTTTGTCCCTTGCGGACCGTTGCCTGCTCCGTCACCAGCACCTTGTCGTTGTGGCCGTAAGCAGTGAGATATGTATCGTTGTGTTTGATGATGACAAGATTCCCGTAGCCGCGCAAGGGGCCAACGTGAATCACACGGCCATCGTCGGCAGCCTGCACCGCATCGCCCTTCTTGCCGGCAATATCGATGCCCTTGTTGCCTTTTTCGTCGAATCGTCCGATCAACTGGCCGGTGACCGGCCATGCCAGCTTGATTGTGCCATCAGCGGCGGCGGCGGACGCGGGCGCCGAGGGCGCGGAAGCCCCGCCAGCGGCGGCAGTCGACGGAATCGGGGTGGGAACCGGACGAGCCTGGTCGATCGGCTGCGCCTGCACGCTGCCGGGCGCCACCGGCACGGTGGCCACGCCAGAGCCCGCATTCACATCGGCACCCGGCGGCACCACCCGCAACAATTGACCCACCTCAATCTGATTCGCATTCGCGAGCGAATTCCAGGCCGCGACATCGCGGTAGGACTGGCCGTTCTCGAGCGCGATTCGATAAAGCGTATCGCCTCGCTTGACGCGATAGTATCCAGGCGGCGCAGGCTCCAGCGGGACGACGCCAGCGACACCGGCGCCGGAGGTGCGGTCCACCACCGGCGCGGGCATGGGCGAGGAAGCGCAGGCCGCCAGCAGGGCCAGCAACAGGGAGGCGGTGGCGAGCTGCCCGGCGCGGGCGATACGTTCCGTGTTCACGATATTGTGCATAGTTCGACTCAGATAGTGCCCGATTTTAATGGCACAAAGAAAACGGCTTCAAGCGCGGTCCGGTGAAAACGATGCCGGTTACGCCGCTCGATCAACAATAACTGCTGTGTGACGGTCTGGCCCGGCCCGCCGGCGGGGGGCGCCACCGCCACAGGCGCGATCAGCCGCCCGCCGACTGCCAGCTGCTCCAGCAACGCCTGCGGCACCTCCATGCCGGCCGCCGCCAGGATAATCGACGAAAACGGCGCCGCCTGCGGCAAGCCCAGCATGCCGTCGCCATAGTGCAGGCGCAGGTTTGGCACCCGCAACGGCCGCAAGTTCGCTTTGGCTTGTTCGTGGAGCGGACGAATCCGCTCGATGGAAAACACTTCGCGCGCCACCAGGCTCAGTACCGCCGCCTGGTAGCCGCAGCCGGTGCCGATCTCCAGCACGCGCTCCAGCGGCTCGTCGGCGGCGAGGCCATCGCGCAACAGTTCGATCATGCGTGCCACCACCGACGGCTTGGAGATGGTCTGCTGGTGGCCGATCGGCAACGCCGCGTCTTCATACGCTTGCGAAGCCAGCCCAGGCTCGACGAACAGGTGGCGAGGGATAGTGGCAATTGCGTCGAGTACACGCTCGTCGCGGATGCCCGCTGCGCGCAACCGCGCCGCCAACGCGCCGCGCGCCCGCTCGGACGCCATCCCGCCCCCGCCCGCCGTGGACGCACTGGCGCGAGCCTGCACGGCGCTGGCGGCCGGCGTCGGCGCGGCAGGCGCCTTGGCCGCGAGCGACTTGGCGGCCATCGCCGCGCCGCGAGTCCCGCCAACGGCAGGCATGCCGGCGGTACGCGCCGGTGCGGGCTTGCGCTCGACCACGGCGTCCAGCGACAGGGGAAACTTTGGGCGACGCGGGACGGTACTCATGACGGCCAGATACTGCGCGCGCAAGGGCTTATGCGAGCCACTGGTTGATCTGCTCGAGCTGCCCGCGGTGTGTCAGGTCCAGCTGCAAAGGGGTCAACGACACGAAACCTTCGCCCGTGGCGTGGAAATCCGTGCCCTCGCTCGCATCGCGTGCGTCGCCGGCAGGTCCGATCCAGTAGTTGGTGTCGCCACGCGGGTTTACCTGCGTGATGACAGGCTGCGAGGGATGACGCTTGCCTAGCCGGGTGGCGCGATACCCTTTGAGATGCTCGAACGGCAGGCTGGGAATATTGACGTTGAGCAGGAAGGGTTCTTCCGCCGGCTTGGCAATATAGCGCTCGACAATGTCGCGCGCCACGCGGGCGGCCGCGTCGAGGTGCGTCCAGCCCTTGTCCACCTGGGAAAAGGCGATCGAGGGAATGCCCAGCAAGAAACCCTCGATGGCCGCGGCGACGGTGCCGGAGTACAGCACGTCCTCACCCATGTTCTGGCCCTGGTTGATGCCTGACACCACCAGATCCGGTTTCTCGTCCAGCAGGCCGGTCAGCGCGATATGCACACAATCGGTCGGGGTGCCGTTGACGAAACGGAAACCTTTCTGCACGCCCTCGCGCGCCTCGAAGATCGACAGGGGCCGTTGCAAGGTCAGCGAATTCGACGCACCGCTGTGGTTTTGCTCGGGCGCGATCACCGTGATGCGAGCCAGCGGCGCCAGCGCGGCATGTAGCGCGGCAAGCCCCGGCGCCAGGTAACCGTCATCGTTTGCGAGGAGGATATGCATGGGCGCGATTGTACCTGACAAGGCTGCTGCGAGCGCCCTGTCCGTACCGCAAATCGTGCTGCCGACCGACCGCCGAAGATGGCCACTGGTGCGCAACAGAACGATCGTGCTATTTTTGCGCTACACTTGCCCGGGCCTGTCTGGCGCAACGCGCATGGACCTCGCGTTCACCCATTTGCGCCATACTCTGCCGGGCATCGAACATATCACCGGAGACATGATGAAAGCCGTACTTTGCAAAGCCTGGGGCCCGCCTGATTCGCTGGTTCTTGAAACCCTGCCCGACCTGGCGCCCGGCGCGGGCGAAGTGGTCATCGACGTGAAGGCGGCCGGCGTGAATTTCCCCGACGTCCTCATCATCCAGAACAAATACCAGGCCAAGCCGCAACTGCCCTTCTCGCCCGGCTCGGAGCTGGCCGGCGTGGTCAACGCGGTGGGAGAAGGCGTGACGCACGTCAAACCCGGCGACAATGTCATCGCCTATCTCGGCAACGGCGCTTTTGCCTCGCAAGCCAAGGCGCCCGCCAGCGCGGTGGTGCCGATGCCGCCGGGCATCGACTTCGAAACCGCCGCGGCATTCACCCTCACTTACGGCACCTCGCACCACGCGGTGATCGACCGCGGCGAGTTGAAGGCCGGCCAGACCATGCTGGTACTCGGTGCCGCCGGCGGCGTGGGCCTGGCCGCGATCGAGATCGGCAAGGCCATCGGCGCGCGCGTGATCGCGGCAGCTTCCACCGACGAGAAGCTCGCGGTATGCAAGGACCATGGCGCCGATGCGCTGATCAACTACAGCACCGAAGACCTGCGCGAGCGCGTCAAGGCGCTGACCGAAGGACGCGGACCCGACGTGATTTACGATCCGGTCGGCGGCATCTACGCCGAGCCGGCGTTCCGCTCGATCGGCTGGCGCGGCCGCTACCTGGTGGTGGGTTTCGCCAATGGCGAAATCCCCAAGCTCCCGCTGAACCTCGCGCTGCTCAAGGGCGCCTCGCTGGTGGGCGTGTTCTGGGGCGATTTCGCACGGCGCGAACCCAAGGCGAACCAGGCCAATATGGCGCAGATGCTGGGATGGATGAAGGAAGGCAAGATCCGYCCGCATATCTCCGCGCGCTATCCGCTGGAGCAGGCGCCGCAGGCCCTGAAGGACATGGAAGCACGCAAGGTCACCGGCAAGATCGTCATCGTGCCCTGACCGCGCGCGCCTTCGGCGCGGTGCAAAAGAAAAAACGCCTGGCGCCTTGGTGCCAGGCGTTTTTTTGCGCCGTCGATCTTCACGTCACCATGGCGGCGGCGCCCCGCCCCGCCGTTCAGAAGCGATGCTGCAGACCGGCGGTCACGCCCACCTGGTTGTTCGCATAGCCAATGAAATCACGCGACAGGCTCACGTTCTGGCCGTTGCGGGCCTTGGCGTAGCCGCCCGACAGGTAAGCCGTGGTGCGCTTGGACAGCGCGTACTGGGCCCGCACCGAGAACAGAATCGGATCGGCGTCGCTGCCACCCTTGATATTCTGCTTGTAGACGGCACCATACAGCGTGAAGGCCGGTGTGAAATCGTACGAAGCACCCCCCCAGTACATGTCGCTGCGCTGGGATGCTGCGGCGGTGGTAAAGGCGCGCTTGTAGTTGCGGTAGCCGGCATAGAGTCTCAGGTCGCCGAAGGCGTAGCTGGCGCCGGCGTGAATGCCCTGGATGTAATCCGTCGCGTCGGCCGGCGTGGTGCTGGTGCCGGCGCCGTTCTGGCGATCCCAGGTGGCGGCCGCGGCGAAGCCGCCCGCGCTGTAGCCCACGCCGAGGTCGTATTTGGACAAGCTTTTGAAACTGCCGGCCACTTCGCCCAGCGCTACCGTGGCGCCCAGCTTCACGCCGCCGAAATTGCCGTCATAGCGGATCGCGTTGGACGCGCGCGAGAACAAGCCGTCCTTGCGATCGCCGGTCGCCGTGGACGAAGTCGCCCAGGAGTAGTTCGGCGCGTACCCCATCGGGTCGAACGGCAGCATGAAATCGTAGGTGGTGGTAAAGGTGCGGCCCAGCACAACCTGCCCGTACTTGTTGCTGGACAAGCCGACGATGGCGCGGCGGTCGAACAGCGTGCCCTCGGAGTCCAGCCTTCCGGTATCGATGGCGATGCCGCTTTCCAGCTGGAACAACGCCTTCAGGCCGCCGCCCAGGTCCTCGACGCCGCGCATGCCCCAGCGCGACGTGTTCTTGCCGCCCGAGACCAGCTTCGTTACCGAGCCGTCCGGGCCGGCGTGGCTGGCGTATTCGATGCCGGCATCCATGATGCCGTACAGGGTCACGCTGGATTGCGCCGCGGCGGTACCGGCCAGGCTCATGCCCAGTGCTGCCAGCGCGATCGATTTCAACTTCATGACGTCTCCTCTTGTCGTAGTCGTGGTGCGTTGTTGTTTGGTGCCGGGGCAGCCCCCCGGGATGGCACGCATGGTATGGCAGGCGCACTTTCAGTTCGCTTTCGAAATTCGACGGATTTCATCGGCCCACGGGCGTTGGGGGTTGGGAGTTTCCCTAGCTTCAAAGTCGGGCCGGATGCCTGTATTCCTCTGCGGCTGCCGATTTCGCCATTGCGGTGGCGCGCGCTGACTTTTCCGCTTTTCAAGGGGGCCCTGCCCTCGCCTAAACCATGCGAATCCTGCTTGTTGAAGACAATGTGATGCTGGCCAATGCGCTGGTCGAAGCGCTGACCCAGGCCGGCTTCGCCGTCGACTGCATGCACGACGGGCGGGCCGCCGATCACCTGCTGGCGACGCAGGACTACGCGCTGCTCATCCTCGACCTTGACCTGCCCAAGCTCGATGGGCTCGAGGTGCTGCGGCGCCTGCGACAACGGCGCAATGCCTTGCCCGTACTGATCCTGACCGCGCACGGATCCGTCGAGGACCGGGTAAAGGGGCTCAATCTCGGCGCCGACGACTACCTGTCCAAGCCGTTCGACCTGTCCGAGCTGGAAGCCCGCGCCCGCGCGCTGATACGCCGCAGCCACGGGCACGAGAGCACGCAATTGCAATGCGGCACGCTGTGCTATGACGGGATCAGCCGCGCGTTTACGCTGAACGGCGAAACGCTGGCACTGACCGGGCGGGAGCGCGCGGTGCTCGAAGTGTTGATGCTGCGCGACGGACGCGCCGTCAACAAGGAGGCCATGTCGGAGAAAATCTTCGGCATCGACGAGTCGGTCAACCCCGATGCCATCGAGATCTACGTGCACCGCCTGCGCAAGAAGCTGGATGGCAGCGGCGTGGCCATCGTCACCCTGCGCGGGCTGGGCTACCTGCTCGATGCGGGCGCCCAGGCTGGCGCGGCCCTGCCCGCCGCGCGATGAAAGTACCGAGCCTGCGCCTGCAGCTGTCGCTCTGGCTGCTGCTGCCGTTGCTGATGTTGCTGGCGCTCGACGCATGGATGACTTACCACCGCGCCATGGATGCCGCCCACGTGGCATTCGACCGCACGCTGGAAGCCTCGCTCAAGTCGATGCGCGAAGGCATCCGCCTGCATGAAGGCCGCTTCGCCATCGACGTGCCCTACCTGGCGCTGGAGATTTTCGAGTCCGAGGCCGGCAGCCGCATCTATTACGTGATTCGCGATGAAAAAGGGGCCACGCTGACCGGCTACGACGACCTCCGGATGCCTGCCGCGCCCAAGCCCCAGCTCTACAAGACCGTTTTCTACGATGCCCGCTTCCGGGGAGAGCCGGTGCGCATGGCGGCCCAGCCACTGCCGGTGCGCGACACGCCGTCGGGACAGACGCGGCTGGTCTGGGTACTGATCGGCGAGACCATCGAGCCGCGCCAGATGCTGGCGCGCGAGATCCTGACCGGTTCGCTGCAGCAGGAACTGGTGCTGGTGACGCTGGCACTGGGTATCGTCTGGCTTGGCGTGCGGCGCGGCCTGCGGCCGCTGCACCGGCTCAGCGGCACGGTGGCCGCGCGCGGCGCCGATGACCTGGCGCCGCTGGAACATCGGCACCTGCCCGCCGAGATGCAACCGCTGGTCGAGGCCATCAACCAATATGTCGCGCGCCTGCACCGCATGCTGCTCGCGCGCAAGCGCTTCTTTGCCGACGCGGCCCACCAGTTGAAGACCCCGCTGGCGATCATGCAGGCACAGTCCGAGCTCGCGCTGCGCGAGCACGATGGCGAACGCATTCGCCGCCACCTGCGTCCGCTGCACGATACCGTGCGCCAGGCGGCCAGAGGCGTACAACAATTGCTGTCGCTATCGCGCCTGGAACCGGACAGCGGCTATGCGCCGGCACTGCAGCCCCTGCGCCTCGACCTGCTCGCCAGGGACGCTGCGCTCGAATGGACAGCGGTGGCGCGCGCCGGCCGGGTCGACCTGGGCTTCGAGGCCCAGGCGCCGGTACACGCGATGGGACAGGCAGAACTGCTGCAGGAGCTGGTCGGCAACCTGATAGACAACGCGATCCGCTATGCCGGCCATGGCGCGCAGGTGACGGTCCACGTGGCCGCGCGGGGAAAACAGCCGTTGCTGCAGGTGATCGACAACGGTCCCGGCGTTGCAGACGAGGAGCGCGACAAGGTATTCCGGCGTTTCTATCGTGGCGAATCCACCCAGGCGCAGCAAGGCAGCGGCCTTGGCCTGCCGATCGTGCGCGAGATTGCACGCACCCATGGCGCCACGGTAACGCTCGAGCAAACGCCGGGTGGCGGCCTGACGGTCAGCGTACGCTTTGCGCCGGTGGCGGCTGCGAGTGCCGCCACCTGACCCGCATCGCGTTGCCTTCGACGGTGCCGCTAAGGCGGGCAATTGGTCGGCACGGCAAGCTCCTGGCGAAAAGGATCGACCTTCAGGCTGGGGTCCTTCGCGCGCAGGCAGTAGGTTCCCGCTGCGCCCCGCACTCGCGCGGTGCGATTCACACCCGCCTGCCCTTCGCCGAGATCCGCGCCCGGTGCCGCGGCAGCAATGCCCGCGGCAAGCCGGCGCGCGGGCGACGCCACCGCATCCGAGGCTGCGCGCTCGAAGCTCGCCCCGCCCCGCTGCCTGCTGCGGGCGATATTGTCCAGTGCGGCGCCGGGGACTGGCGGCGCGTCGCCGGAGGCAGGCGGTTCCAGCCGCAACATGGGTACCGTGGCGGCACCGGAGGGTGCCGCACGCGTAGGGTGCGCAGAGACCGTTGCCGCGGCAGGCGGCTGCACGGGCTGCTCAGCCCGTGCGGCGGGGCGCGCTCCGACTGCAGGCTGGCCACGCGTGGTCGCGGCAAGTGGCGCGTGTGCTGGCATGACAGGGATTGGCGGCGCCGCGGAAGGCATGACGGTGACCCATTGCAAGGCCTTCGCGCCGGCTTCGTCCCGCCGCTGCGGTTCGGAAAGCAACTGCCGGGCAGGCCAGGGCACCGGCGCCAACACCAGGACATGCGCCGCCAGCACCAGTGCGGCCACGATCAGGCGCTGGCTGCGGGCGCCGCGGCCGGCAGTCGGTATCGGGTACGTCAATGGCATCGGTGGCTTGCCTGCGCGTCCCGGCGCCTCGGCGCTGGAACGCGCAGCATGTCTCGGGCAATGGAAATCAGGTCCCGATTCTAGGTGAAAATAATTGTCTTAAACACAAAACATTACGCCCGACAATTGCGCCCTACCCCCGTCGACAGTGCCAGATGAAGCGGCACCAGGGCAGGCTACGCAATTACCTCGCAAAATAAACACGGCCGGAGGAAAGTCATCCTCCGGCCGCTCCTATTGCCACGCGCGATCGCCGCCGCGCCATGCCGATGCCAGTCTTACAAGCGCTCGGTCTCCCCGCTACGCGGTTGCCACTTCATCAATCGCTTCTCCACGATGCCCACCAGCGTGTCGAGCACCAGCGCCGCCGCGGTCAGCACCACGATGCCGGCGAACACGGTGTTGATGTCGAAAGTGCCTTCGGCCTGCAGGATCAGGTAACCCACGCCCCGCGCCGAGCCCAGGTATTCGCCCACCACCGCGCCCACGAAAGCCAGGCCAACCGAGGTATGCAGCGAGGAGAAGACCCAGCTGGTCGCGCTCGGCAGGTAGACATGGCGCAGCAGCTGTTTCTGGTTTGCGCCCAGCATGCGCACATTGGCCAGCACCACCGGGCTGACTTCCTTGACGCCCTGGTAGACGTTGAAGAACACGATAAAGAACACCAGCGTCACCGCCAGCGCCACCTTGGACCAGATGCCCAGACCGAACCACACGGCGAAGATCGGCGCCAGAATCACACGCGGCATCGAGTTCATGGCCTTGATGTAGGGATCGAGGATGGCGGACGTCAGCGGGCTGAGCGCCAGCCACAGGCCAACGCCGAGCCCCGCCGCCGTGCCGATGCCGAAAGCCAGCAGCGTCTCGATCAGGGTCACGCCGAGGTGGATATAAATATCGCGCTCGACCACGAACCAGTTCCAGATACGCTGGGCCACCATCAGCGGTTCGCCGAAGAAGAAGGCAACTTGTTGCGAGCGCGTGGCGATATGCCAGGCGCCGAGGATCACCACGAGGACGAGCAACTGCCAGAATCGCAGCATGCCCTTGGAGTCGGGACGGAAAGCCATGGGAATCGGAGTTCGAATTTAAATCAGACAGGATTGAGTGGGAAGCGGGCGGGCCGGGCCATCGTGGCGACCGGCGCGCTCGCGGAGTTCGTTGCGCGCTATGCGCCGCGCGAAGTGACGGTAGTCAACTCACGCAACCTTGCGCTGCTGCGCATAGCCCTTGAGGACTTCCTCGCGCAGCACATCCCAGATCGCGGCGTGCAGTTCGACAAAACGCGGGTGATTGCGTATCTCGGCGACATCGCGCGGACGCGGCAGGTCGATGGCGAATTCGCCGATCGGGTGCGTGCCCGGCCCCGCCGACAGCACCACCACGCGATCGCTCATGGCGATGGCCTCATCGAGATCGTGGGTGATGAACAGGACCGCCTTGCGCTTGGCCGCCCACAGGTCGAGCACTTCGTTTTCCATCAGCTGACGGGTCTGGATGTCGAGCGCGGAGAACGGTTCATCCATCAGGATGATGTCCGGATCGAGCACCAGGGTCTGGGCCAGGCTGACGCGCTTGCGCATGCCACCCGAGAGCTGGTGCGGATAGCGGTCGCCAAAACCGCCCAGGCCAACGCGGCGCAGCCAGGCCTCGCCCTCTTGCTCTGCCTGGGCGCGCGCCATGCCGCGGAATTCCAGCCCGGCGATCACGTTGTCGAGTGCGCTGCGCCAAGGCATCAGGGCCTCGGCCTGGAACATGTAGCCGGCGCGGGTGTTGATGCCCCGCAGCGGCTCGCCGAACACGCGCACCTCGCCAATCGAGGGCTGCAGCAAACCCGCCCCCACATTAAGCAAGGTGGACTTGCCGCAGCCGGTCGGCCCCACCACGGAGACGAATTCACCCGGCTGGATATCCAGGGTGACATCCTTGACGGCGGTATAGCGCTGGCTGCGGTCTTCGCGCGAGACGAAGGTGCAGGTGACGTTGTCGAGGGAAAGTGCGGCAGTGCTCATGGCAGGCTCTTGGCGGATACGGTGCTGAATAACGCTGACTGCGCGAACGGTGCGAACGGTGCGAACCGTGCAAGCGATACGGACAGCGCAGTACCGCGTGACAGGAATAACGTGGAAGGCAAGTTCAAGGCGGCGTGCCCGATGCCATGGCCGGCATCGGCGCTTGCCAATGCAAAGGCCCGCTGCACGCAGCGGGCCGCCGGCACCCTGGGCGCGGGCGATGCCTTATTTGTACTTGGCGTTTGCCTTCTGCACGAAGCTGTTGGTGAAGGTGTTTTCCAGCTTGATGGTCTTGCCCTTCAGGTCCGGATCGAACTGTTGCAGCGCGCTCAGCGCGGTCTTGGGGCCGTCGGCGGGCATGCTGCCGTCCGGCGAGATGGCTTCCTTGACCTTTTCCCAGGCAGCCAGGTAGAGCGCGCGGTCGCCCAGCAGGTAGCTTTCAGGCACGGTCTTGACGATGTCCGACGGACCGGCCTTCTGCAGCCACTTGAGCGCGCGCACCATGGCGTTGGTGAGCGCCTGCGTGGTGTTCGGGTTCTGCTGGATAAACGCCACCGATGCATACAGGCAGCCCGACGGCATATTGCCGCCGAACACGGCCTGGGTGTCCTTCAGCGTGCGGGTATCCGAGGCGATGCGGACTTCGTTCTTCTGGGTCAGCATCGACACCACCGGATCGAGGTTGGCCATCGCGTCGATCTGGCCGGAGCGCATTGCCGCCACCGCGCCGGCGCTGGCGCCGACACCGATGAAGGAAACGTCCGACGCCTTCAGCCCTGCCTTGGCCAGAACGAAGTTGGCCATCATATTGGTCGACGAACCCGGCGCGGTCACGCCGATCTTCTTGCCCTTCAGGTCGGCCACCGACTTGAAGTCGGGCATGGTCTTGTTGGAAACCATCAGCACGATCTGCGGGGCACGGCCCTGCAGCACGAACTCCTGGTACTGCTGGCCCTTGGCCTGCAGGTTGATGGTGTGCTCGTAGGCGCCGGAAACCACGTCGGCGCTGCCGCCCACCACCGCCTGCAATGCCTTGGCACCGCCGGCGAAGTCGACGATCTCGACGTCGAGGCCTTCATCCTTGAAGTAGCCAAGGCGCTCGGCGATGGTCAGCGGCAGGTAGTAGAACAGGTTCTTGCCACCCACGGCGATGGTGATCTTGGCCTTCTCGGGCTTGCCTTGCGCCTGGGCGTAGCCACCGAACGTGAACCAACCCGCAAGGAACAGCGCCAGCGCGAGCAGCGCCTGCTTCCAGAACTTCTTGTTATACATTTTTCTCTCTCCTACCTGTTGTACCCGGCTGCCGGCCGGCGGCATGCACCGTTGCGTGCCATCCGCCGACGCCAGCCGCCGATCTCGCGCTCATGCGTGCCACGGCGTGCCACGGATTCCGTGGTGCCGCGAAGCGGCAAGTTGCGATGCTAGCCGATGCCGCGCCGGGTCGCATCGGGATCAACACCTACAGTGCGGCTCCGCATGGCGGCATGCGGGGCACTAACAATACAGGTCGTGCCTTTCGACCGCCTTACTGACCGGCTTTACTCGATGGCCTTGCGGAATCGCCCTGACGGCCAGCCCGACGCGCGCCTCATTCCGCGTGGATATCGGCCGACTTGATGACCTTGCCCCAGCGCGCCAGTTCGTTGCGCTGATACGTGGCGAGCTGCTGCGGCCCCATGAACTTCGCCTCGGCGCCGAGTTCTTCGGCCTTCTTGCGGAAGGCCTCGGTCTGCATGATGCGTTCGATCTCGCCCGCGAGCTTGTCGAGGACCGGCTTGGGCGTGCCGGCCGGCGCGTACATGGCGAACCACGAAGACACGTCGAGGTCGGGGTACCCGGCTTCCGGCGCGGACGGCACGTCCTTCAGGCTGGGCAGGCGCTGCTTGCTGGTCACCACCAGCGGGCGCAGCTTGCCGCCCTGGATATGGCCCATCAACGGCGGCGGCGTGGTGATGGTGAGATCGACCGAGCCGCCAAGCAGGTCGGTCATGGCCGGGCCGGTGCCTTTGTATGGAACATGGGTGATCTGGATGCCGGCCATCTGGTTCAGCAACTCGGTGGAAACGTGCTGCAGCGAGCCGTTCCCCGACGACGCGTAGTTGAGCTTGTTGGGATTGGCCTTGGCATACGCCACCAGTTCCTTGAGCGTCTTGACCGGCAGGCTCGGGCGCACCACCAGCACTTGCGGCGCCGACAGAAGGTTGGCGACCGGCGCGAAGTCCTTCACCGGGTCCCACGAGGTCTTCGTCAGCAGCGGCGTGATGACCTGGAAGCCAGAGTACTGCACCAGCAGCGTATAGCCGTCCGGCTTGGCACGCGCCACGGTCTGCGCGGCAATGCCGCCTGAACCACCGGGCCGGTTGTCCACCACCACCGGCTGGCCGAGGGCCTTGGACAGCGGCTCGGAGATCATCCGTGCGGCCAGGTCGGTGGTGCCGCCGGCGGCGGCGGAGACCACCAGCGTGACAGGCCGGTTCGGATAGCTGCTGTCCTGGGCCCAGGCGGAAGTACCCGCCAGGCTGGCGGCTGCCAGCGCCACGGCGGCGAGTGTCTTGCGGCGCGCCGGCGATACGGACAGGGAAGAATGCGGACGTGCGTTGGCAAATGCCGGGATGCGAGGCATGGAGCGTCTCCTGCTTGGTGCTTGTTGATCTTGGTCTTTTACAGCGCCCGCGCCAGCCCTCGCCGCGCGGTGCGCAACCGTTCTTCGGGATTCGGTATGGCCGTGCGGCGTCAGTGCTGCCCGCCGAAATGTTCGGCCAGCCAGGCCGGCGGCTGATGCGTGCGCAGGCGCGGCCCCGCGCGCAGCAACTGACTGGCGGTGTCGCGCTGGACCAGCGCCGGCAGCCCGGCCACCACATCGAGCAGGCGCCCCAGGTCCACTCCGGTATCCACGCCCATTGCCGCGAACATGTGCACCAGCTCTTCGGTGCTGACATTGCCGCTTGCACCCGGCGCGAACGGGCAGCCGCCCAGGCCGCCCGCGGCGGCGTCGAAACGCGTCACCCCCGTTTGCCAGGCGGCCAGCGCGTTCGCCAGGCCCATGCCGCGGGTGTTATGCAGGTGAATGGTCAGGCCGGCTTGCGGCAGGCCTTGCTGGAAGCGCTCGCACAGCGAGGCGACCTGGCTGGGATAGGCCATGCCGGTGGTATCGCACAGCGTGATGCCGGCCGCGCCGGCGCTGGCGAAGGATTCGGCCAGCGCCATCACGGCATCGGGATCCACCTCGCCTTCGAAGGGACAGCCGAACACCGTGGACAGCGAAACATTGACCGGCACGCCAGCCGCGTTGGCGGCCTCGGTCATCGCCAGCAACTGGGCTTGCGACTGGACACGCGTCATACGCAGGTTGGCGCGGTTATGGGTCTCGCTGGCGGACATCACCAGGTTGAGCTCATCGGGCCGGCACGACAGCGCACGCTCCAGGCCGCGCAGGTTGGGCACCAGCGCGGTATAGCGCACGCCCGCGGCGCGCGCCATGCGATGCATCACGGCCTCGGCGTCGGCCAGCGCCGGGATAGCCTTCGCCGATGTGAAGGACGTGGCCTCGATGCGGGCGAAGCCGCAGGCCGACAAGGCGTCCAGGAATGCGACCTTGGCGTCGGTGGGCACCACCACCGGTTCGATCTGCAGGCCATCGCGGGGCGCCACTTCGTTGATCTCGATGCGGCCCGGTCCGCGCAGGCGGGTGGAAATGGCGGCGCTCATGCGACCACTCCGCGCGCGCGCAGCTCGGCGATGGTGGCGGCGTCGAAACCGGCGGCCTCCAGCACGCTATCGGTGTGCTCCCCCAGCGTAGGGGCGCGATCGTGAATGGCGCCGGGGCTTGCCGAGAGCTTCGGCATGATGCCCGGCACCTCGACCGTCAGGCCGCTGGCCGCAGTCACGCTTTCGATCACGCCGCGCGCGCGGTAGTGCGGATCTTCCGAGATGTCCTTGACGGTGTAGATGCGGCCCGATGGCACTTCGGCCTGCTTGAGCACCGCCAGCGCGTCTTCCACGCCTTGTGTCCGTGTCCACGCCGTGATCGCCGCATCGATCTCGTCGACACGGCTGACGCGGCCGTCGTTGCGCGCGAGCGCCGGATCTTCAGCCAGGTCGGCGCGGCCGATGGCATGCATCAGCCGCTTGAAGATGGCGTCGCCGTTGGCCGCCACCAGCACGTATTCACCGCTGGCGCAGGGATAGGCGTTGGACGGCGCGATGCCCGGCAACGCGCCGCCGGCCGGCTGGCGCACCGCGCCGAAGGCCGAGTATTCCGGCAACAGGCTCTCGCTCAGGTTGAACAGCGACTCGTACAGCGCGACATCGATCACCTGCCCTTCGCCGCCGCGCGCATCGCGCTCATACAGCGCCAGCAGCACGCCCAGCGCGCCATGCAGGCCGGCAATGGTGTCGCCCAGCGACAGGCCCGCGCGCACCGGGGCACGCCCCGGCTCGCCGGTGAGATAGCGCAGGCCGCCCATGGCCTCGGCTACCGCCGCAAAACCGGGCTCGTCCCTCTTCGGGCCGGTCTGGCCATAGCCGGACACGCGCACCATGATCAGTCCGGGGTTCTCCGCGCGGAGCGCCTCGTAGCCCAGGCCCCATTTTTCCATGGTGCCCGGACGGAAATTCTCGATCAGCACGTCGGCCTCGGCCGCCAGCTTGCGCACCACCTCCTGGCCCTCGGGATTGCGCAGGTCAATGCAGATCGACTGCTTGTTGCGCGACTGCGCTTCCCACCAGACCGAGGTGTCCTCGTAGAGCATGCGCCATTTGCGCAGGGGATCGCCCTGCCCCGGCGGCTCCACCTTGACCACGTGGGCGCCGAAATCGGCAAGGGTCTTGGCGGCGAAGGGGCCGGCTATCAGTTGCCCGAGTTCCAGGACCCGGATGCCTTCGAGGATCTGTCGCGCCATGATGGGGGTGTCTCCGTGCGATGTCGCAATGTCGATTGGGGCTGGCGTGTGGCCGTTGCCGGCACCACGCCTTGTTTCGACGCAGTGTGCCCCAGCCGCGCGGCTGGCGGAATCGGCATTCGGAGAAGCGGGCTTTCTCGGAACGCGAAAGCCCTCGGGGGTTCAGAATGGCGCGCGGTCGCCGCAGAGGTGGGTAATGAGCAGCCGCGCCGACACCGTCAGGCCAGCCGGATCGCGCATGCCGATGAGCAGGGAACGGCGCGCCCAGGCGTCCTGCAACCCCACCAGCGACAAGCCCATCGACTGCACATGCGGCTCGGCCGCGATGCGCGGCAGCACGCCCACGCCCAGCCCCGCCATCACCATGCGGCACATGGCGTCAAAGCTRCGTACCTGGATGCGCAGGCGGAACGGCCGGTCCAGCCGGCTGCTTTCCTCCAGCAGGCGGGCCGCCAGCGAAGTAACCTGCGGCAAGCTGACGAAATCGTATTCGAGGGTGTCCGCATAGCGCACCGGCCCGCGCTCGGAGAGCGGATGGCCTGGCGGTGTCACCAGCACCAGTTCGTCCTGCCGGTACTCCACCGTGACCAGGCCCGCGCTGGGCGTGCGGTCGGCAAAGATGCCCACATCCGCCCGGTTCTCCACCAGGGCGGCGACGATCTCGCTGCTGTTCTGCTCCTCGAGCTCGATACGGATGGTGGGATGCAGCGCCATGAAGGTCGCCAGGTCGTCGGGCAGGAACTGCGTGATGGCCGACGTATTGGCGCAGACGCGCACCTGGCCGCGCACGCCACTGGCATAGTCCGACATCACGCCAGCCATGCGCTCCACGTCCTGCAGGATGGTCAGCGCGTGATGGAAGCATGCCTGACCGGCCTCGGTCAGCTGCACGCCGGCCGCGTGGCGGAAGAACAGCGGCGCCCCGACCGCGGTCTCCAGATCCGAGATGCGCTTGCTGGCCGCCGCCACCGCCAGGTGGGACTGGCGCGCACCGGCGGAGATACTGCCCTGGCGCGCCACGGCGACGAACAGGCCGAGCGTGACGAGGTCGAAGCGGGCGAGATTCATGCGGTTGCGTTCAAGCGCACGGCCGGATACAGGGCGAGGCAGTCCGGCACGGCTAGACCGAGCGCCGGTCCATCACCGCGCGGGCGATGGTGCCGGCATCCACGTATTCGAGTTCGCCACCCACCGGCACGCCGCGCGCCAGGCGCGACACCTTGAGCCCGCGCGCCTTCAGCATCTCGCCGACATAGTGCGCGGTGGCCTCGCCTTCGCTGGTGAAATTGGTGGCGACGATCACCTCCGACACGGGTCCGCCCATGGCGGGATCCGTGGCGCGCGCCAGCAGCCGGTCCAGGTGGATCTCGCGCGGGCCGATGCCGTCGAGTGGCGAGAGCCGGCCCATCAGCACGAAATACTGGCCACGATAGGTCAGCGTCTGCTCGATCATGATCTGGTCGGACGGGGTTTCCACCACGCACAGCAGCGAGGCATCGCGCCGTTCGTCCAGGCAGGTCGAGCAGATTTCCTGCTCGGTGAAGGTATTGCAGCGCGAGCAATGCTTGATGCCATCGGCCGCGCCGCGCAACGCGTCACCCAGCTTGCGGGCGCCCTCTCGGTCGTGCTGCAGCAGGTGGTAAGCCATGCGCTGGGCCGATTTCGGGCCTACGCCGGGCAACACCCGCAACGCCTCGATCAGCGCCTGCAGCGAGGTCGGGGGGGCGCCTTTCACGCTGCGTCTCCCAGGGCCGGCGCCGTCATGCTCACCACCGGCGTGTGATGCAGTACGGTGGGGAACGGCTCGTAGAAATGATGCAACAGGGCTTTCCATTGCTGGTATTGAAGCGAACCGCGAAATCCCACGGTGTGGTCTTTCAGCGTGCGCCAGCGTACCGTCAGCAGGTAAGCGGACGGTTGTTCGATGCCGCGATGCAACTCAAGCCCGAGGAAACCCGGCATGCCCGCGATGATATGGCGCGCCTGCCCGAAGGCCGCCTCGAAGGCGGCTTCCTGGCCCGGGCGCACCGGCAACACTGCGGATTCGAGAATCATGCGCGAGCTCCGTAACTGGCTCAGAACGGCAACTTGAAGCCCGGCGGCAGCGGCAGGCCGGAAGTCATCGAACCCATCTTTTCCTGCGAAGTGGCTTCGGCCTTGCGCACGGCGTCGTTGAAGGCAGCCGCGACCAGGTCTTCCAGCAGTTCCTTGWCCTCGATCAGCGCGAGCTGCTCCTGCATCTTCTTCATGTTTTCCTGCATCTGCTGGGCTTGCTTCATCAGCCCGGCCAGTTGGCCCTTCATCATGGAATGCTCCTGATTAGCGATTGGATAGAAGTTACGGGYCGCCGCGCGTCATGGGCGCCGGCGGCCTTGCAAAAATAAGCGGCGCTCAGGCGGCGCGCGGCTGGATCGATCCTTCCAGGATCGTGCCGCCGAACTCGCGCAGCAAACCCTGCACGAAAGGATCCCCTGCGATCGTGGCTTCGGCCTCGCGCTGGCGCTCGGCACGGGCCCGGGCATCCGCGGCTGCGGCGGTATCGGCCACCGCGCCAATTTCGCACTGCACCCGCACGTCGACGCCGAGATGCTCGGCCAGCGTCTGTTGCAGGCGTTCGACGACGCCAGCCTCGGTAATCGGTGCCACCGGCGCGCGCAAGTGGAAAGTACGGCCTACCACCTGTACCAGTTCGCTCTGGTAGGCAAGCTGCTGCGCCAGGCCCTTGAGGGGCAGGCTGGCAGCCAGCTCCGGCCAGGCGCCGGTAAAGGCCGGCGGCGAGCCATCCTCGCCTGCCACCGGCGGTTTCGGCGGCGTGATCCGCACGGGCTCGGCGGGTTCGGCCGGCGCGGCCTGGACCGGTGCGCGGGCAACCGGCGCGGGCCGCGTGGCGGTTTCGCTGCGCGGCGCGGGCTGGCGCGCCGGCATCGGTTCGGGATCGCTGTCATACGGCCCGATCATGGGCAGGTCCGGCGGGAGGTCCTCCCACGGCGGTACGTCGCTGCTGCCCGCGTTTTCCCACGGCGGCACGTCATTGCCCGGGCCGGCGTCATTGGCTTCCATGGCGGCCGGCCGTGACGGCGGCGCTTCCCGGCGCGCGGGCGTTGTTGCAGCCGGAGCGGGTGCCGCCGGCCGTGACACTGTCGCAGGCGGACCAGGCGGACGCAAAGGCTGGGCCGAGGGCTGGCGCGCAGCCGGCGGTGGCGCCGGCGCGGCGGCAGGCGGCGGCAGGCGCGAGCCGCCTCCGCCACGCGCGGCGGAGGCCTGGCG
>NZ_JBFTNE010000125.1:0-31682 GCF_056397325.1 Cupriavidus sp. 05N39 | reverse complement strand
CCTTGGTACCAAGCTCCACCACCCGGTTGGCTGGGATCTGGAAGAAATCCGAAGGCTTGGCGCCGTTCTGATGCATCCAGGCGAACAAGCTCTCGCGCCACATCGACATGCCCGGCAGCTTTGAAGGAATGACCGACTCGCGTGCGATGAAGAACGACGTCTCCATCAACTCGAACTGCATATTGAGCTTGCGCTGGGCCAGGTCCAGCACCCGCTGCACGTCCGGTGTTTCCTTGAAGCCGTATTCTGACTTGAGGATAAACACGCCGCCGCCAAGGTCCTTGCACGTGAGGCGATGATCGTCGTCCACGTAGGGCACGTCGCGCGTCACAAAGCTCAGGAACACCACGCGTTCATGCAGCACGCGGTTGTGCTTGAGGTTGTGCAGCAGCGAGACCGGCACCGACTCCGTATTGCCGGTCAGGAAGACGGCCGTCCCTTCGACCCGGTGCGGTGGGTGAGCCAGCAGGCCGCCGATGAAGGGTTCGAGCGGAATGCCATCCTCCAGGCTGCGCGCGCGCAGCAGCTTGCGGCCGCTGTGCCAGGTCATCAGCAGGAAGAAGGCGCTGCCGCCCATCAGCAGCGGGAACCAGCCGCCCTCGGCGATCTTCAGCAGGTTGGCGGAGAAGAAGGCCAGGTCGACCAGCAGGAACGTCAGGCCGATCAGCGTCACCAGCACCGGGTTCCATTTCCACACATTGCGCATGACCACGGCGGCGAGGAAAGTAGTGATCACCATGGTGGTGGTCACCGCGATGCCGTAGGCAGCCGCCAGATTGTCGGACTTCTTGAAGGCCACCACCACGATCACCACCAGCACCAGCAGAAGCCAGTTGATGACCGGCAGGTAGATCTGGCCGATTTCCGCGTCCGAGGTATAGCGGATGCGCATGCGCGGCACGAAGCCAAGCTGGATGGCCTGGCTGGTCAGCGAGAAGGCACCCGAGATCACCGCCTGCGAGGCAATCACCGTCGCGCAGGTGGCCAGCAGCACCATGGGGATCAGCAAAGGCTGCGGCACCATCAGGTAAAACGGGTTGCTGATGGCTTCGGGATTCTGCAGCAGCATGGCGCCCTGGCCGAAATAGTTGAGCATCAGGCACGGCATCACCACCGCGAACCAGCCCATGCGGATCGGACGGATGCCGAAGTGGCCCATATCGGCATAGAGCGCTTCCGCGCCGGTCAGCACCAGGAACACCGAGCCGAGCACCACAAAGGCCTGCAGCGAATGCTCCATCAGGAAAATGACCCCATAGTACGGATTCACCGCCATCAGGATCCCGGGCGCATGCACCATGTGATACACGCCCAGCGCGCCGAGCGCCACGAACCACACCATCATGATCGGCCCGAACAGCTTGCCCACCGCGGCGGTGCCGCTGCGCTGGATCATGAAAAGGGCCACAAGGATCACCAGGGTGATCGGTATGACAAAGTGAGAAAGCCCGGGCGCGGCGATTTCCAGGCCCTCGACGGCGGACAGCACCGAGATCGCGGGCGTGATCACCGCGTCGCCATAGAACATGCAGGCGCCGAAGATGCCGAACATCATCAGCAGTTTCGCCATCCGCGAACGCGGCGCGGCGGTGCGCAGCGCCAGCGCCATCAGGGCCAGGATGCCGCCCTCGCCGTCGTTGTCGGCCCGCATGACGAACATCACGTACTTGAGCGACACCACGATGATCATCGCCCAGAACAGCATGGAAATGATGCCCATCACGGCCGCGTCGCTGAAGGGAATGCCATGCTCGCTACTGAAGCACTCCTTCAACGCATACAACGGACTGGTACCGATATCGCCGAAGACGACACCGATTGCCCCGATCACCAGCGCGCGCCTGCTGGGACTTTCTACAAAATAATGACTGGTGGTTGCGGGCTGGGTCATGGATAGAGGTCTGGTTGAAGGGCTCGCGCAACGCCCTCGGCACACGGCGCGTGCGCCTGATCGGGCGCAACGGCAACGCGCCGCTATTGCATTGCACAAACGCGCGCCATTCTAGATGAAGTGCCGGGTGGCGACCACTGGGAGCGTCCCGCCTGGAAACCCGCCATATGCTGATGACGCGTCAAGCATGAGAGGGAAGTCCCGGCCGGTCAAGCGCTTTGCGCGCCTTGAACCACAAACCTGGCGGAGCCATGCATGCGTCTTGCCGTTGCTACACCACCACAATTTGTGTCGATTTAGGCACAATTAGACACCTAAATAGCGATCCAGCAGGCCCGGTTGCACCGCCAGTTCCGCGGCGGGACCGTTCATGACAACCGCGCCCTTCTCCAGCACCACCACGCGGTCGGCATTAGCCAGTACCGTGCGGTAGTTGCGGTCCACCACCACGGAGGCAATGCCGGTGGCGCGCACGGTGGCGATGACCTGCCAGATCTCGGCGACGATACGCGGCGCCAGGCCTTCGGTCGCCTCGTCCAGGATCAGGCAATCGGGATTCGTCATCAGGGCGCGCCCGATCGACAGCATCTGCTGCTCGCCGCCGGAAAGCTGTTGCCCGCCATGGCCAAGGCGCTCCTTGAGACGCGGAAAGAGATCCAGCACCCTTGCTTCGTCCCAGTCCAGCCGTCCTGACGGGCCCTTGCGCGCCGCCATCACAAGGTTCTCGCGCACGGAGAGGTTGGGGAAAATCCCACGCCCTTCGGGCACATAGGCCACTCCCAGGCGCGCCACCTCATAGGGCTGCGCGCGCGAAACGTCGCGCCCGGCGGCAAGAATGGTTCCCTCGCGCTGCCGCACATGGCCCAGCAAGGTGCGCAGCAACGTGCTCTTGCCCATGCCGTTGCGCCCAAGCAATCCCACGGTCTCGCCCGCGCCAACGCTGAAATCGACCCCGCGCAGGACATGGCTGCTGCCATACCAGGCGTGCACGCCGCTCGCTTGAATCATCGCGCTCATGCCGCTTGCTCCCTGCGTGGCGCCGCTTGCACGGGGGTCGCCACCCCCTCCTCGCCCTCTTCGCCAAGATAAGCCTGCTGGACTTCGCGGTTGACGCGGATCGCGTCCGGTTCGCCCGAGGCGATAACGGCGCCGTTGACCATCACAGTGATACGGTCGGCGACCGAGAAGACCGCCTCCATGTCGTGCTCGACCAGCAATACCGCATGGCCATCGCGCAGCGAGCGCAACAGGGCCAGCATGCGCGCCGACTCCTCCGCGCCCATGCCCGCCAGCGGCTCATCCAGCAGCAGCACGGTAGGTTGGGTGGCCAGGCACATGGCGACCTCGAGCTGACGCTTCTGGCCATGCGACAAGGCCGTGGCGATGGTATCGGCACAACCCGCCAGGCCAGCGCACTCCAGCGCCTCGTCGCCCAGCGCGCGGCTGGTGCGGCAGCGCTGCGCGTCTTCCCACAGCCGCCAGGCCCGCTGCGCGCGCGACTGGGCCGCCAGCCGGCAGTTCTCGCGCACCGTCAGCGGCAGGAAGATATTGTTGCGCTGGTAGCTGCGGCCAACGCCTTCGCGCGCCAGGCGCGGCTGCGACCAGCCGGTCACGTCGCGCCCCTGCAGTTCCAGCCTGCCCGACGAAGGCGGCAGTTCGCCCGACAGCATATTGATCAGCGTCGACTTGCCCGCGCCATTGGTGCCGATCACCGCGTGGATCTCATGCAAGGCGAGGTCGATATCCACGTCGCCCACCGCCGTGAGGCCACCGAAGCGGCGGGTCAGCTTGCGGGCCGACAAGACAGGTGCATTCATCGGGATCCCCCTTGGCGCCGGCGCGCAACCCCGCGCGCCAGGCTGACCAGTCCATGTGGCAGCAAGGCCACCGCCACGATGACGAAACCGCCCATCAGCAGTTGCCAGTGCTTCGTCAGCGTGCTGAACCATTCCGCGAGCAACACGAAGGAAAAGGCGCCCAGCACCGCCCCGGCCAGGCTTCCCGCGCCGCCCAGAATCACCATCAGCATGGCGTTGCCGGACTGGTGCCAGGATGCGATCTCCGGATTGACGAAGCCATACTGGATGGCATACAGATAGCCCGCCAGGCCGGCAAACGTGCCGGCCACCACGAAGGCGCCGAGCTGATAGCGGTAGGTGGCGTAGCCGGCGGCGCGCATGCGCTGCTCGTTATGCTTGATGCCCACCAGCGCATGGCCGAAGCGCGAGCGCAGCACCACCGCCAGGCCGGCCACCGTCAGCGCCAGCGCGCCGAGCACCAGCCAGTAGAAATGCGTGACGTCGTTGACATCGAACGGCCGCGCCCCCAACAAGCCGAACTCGGGCCGGAAATAGATATAGGTGCCGTCGCTGCCGCCTGCGATCTTGGTGTCGTGGAACACGAAGTACACCATCTGGGCGAAGGCGAGCGTGACCATGATGAAATAGATGCCGCGCGTGCGCAGCACCAGCGCGCCCACCACTAGCGCCAGCAGCGCCGCCGCGCCAAGCGCGCCCAGCAGCAAGAGCCAGCCATTGCCCGGCCCGGCCTGCGGCGCCATCATCGCGGTGGCATAGGCGGCCATGGCGAAATAGGCGGCGTGACCCAGGCTGACCAGCCCGCTGTAGCCGATCAGCAATTGGAGCGACAGCGCGAAGATGGCCATGATCATGACCTTGCTGAGCAACTCGATATAGAAACGTTGCCCGTCCGCATTCAGCAGCAGCGGCAGCACCGCCAGCACGGCAAAGGCCGCCAGCCATCCCAGGCCGCCCAGCAAGTGCGCGGACCCGCCACGCGCGCGCAGCGGACGGTCCAGTGCGTTGATATCGCTCGGCATATCCTTACCCCGCCTTGAACAAGCCCTGGGGTTTCCAGAGCAGGATGAGTGCCATCAACAGGTAGATCAGCACGCCGGAGGCCTCCTGCCAGAACACCTTGCCGAATGTGTCGACAAAGCCCAGCAGCAGCGAGGCCACCATGGCCCCCTTGACCGAGCCGATGCCGCCGATCACCACCACCACGAAGCACACGATCAGCACCTGGCCGCCCATGCCGGGATAGACCGAGGACACCGGTGCGGCGATCATGCCGGCCAGCACCGCCAGCGCCACCCCGAGGGCGAACACGAAGCGGTACAGCACCGTGACGTTAATGCCCAGCGACTGCACCATCTCGCGGTTGGTCGCACCGGCGCGGATCATCATGCCCAGCCGCGTGCGGCGGATCACCAGGTACATGGCCGCGGCCACCAGCAGGCAAATCGCCGAGATAAACAGGCGATAGACCGGATAGGTCATGTCGTTGCCGATCGGCAGCGCCCAGTCGAGCATCGCCGGCACCGTCACGCCGTGCACGTCGTCGTCCACCAGGATGCTGCGCATCTCTTCGAACACCAGGATCAGGCCGTAGGTCATCAGCACTTGCTGCAGATGCTCGCGCTCGTAGAGGTAGCTGAAAAACACCCACTCCAGCACATAGCCGAATGCCACCGCCAGCACGATGCCCAGCGGGATGGCGATCAACAGGTTGCCGGTCAGCCCGGCCAGGGTGAAGGCCAGGTAGGCACCCAGCATGTAGAAGCTGCCATGGGCAAGGTTGATCACGCCCATGATGCCGAAGATCAGGGTCAGGCCGCTCGCCACGAGGAAGAGCAGCAAACCGTACTGGATGCTGTTAAGGCACTGTATGAAGAAGGAAACGATATCCATGGATATCCATGCGGCAAAGCGGCAACTCGGTTGCGGTATGCGGCTCCGCCGCTACCGGCCCGGACGGGACACGGCATGGCGGGCCGGACTTCTGCCCGGTGCCGCGGGAGCGGCGCCGGGCCACAGCATTCAACCGTTCAGAGACGGCAGCCGCGCGCCGGATCGGCCAGCCCCTTTACGGCAATCGCGCCGACCTTGTTCTCGCGGCCGTCCACCTTGCGCAGGTAGAAATCCTGCACCGGATTGTGCGCCTTCGACAGCGTAAAGGCGCCGCGCGGGCTGTCGACCTTGGTCTGCTCCATCGCCTTGATGACCTCGGCCTTCTTGGTCATGTCGCCCTTCACCGCGCCGGCGCCGGCGGCCAGCAGCTGGGCGGCGTCGTAGCCTTGCACGGCGTACACGTCCGGCTGCAGCTTGTAGGTTTTGGCGTACTCCAGGCGGAAGCCCTTGTCGCGCGCGTTGGACAGGCCATCGGCATAGTGCAGCGTGGTTTCCAGGCCTTGCGCCGCATTGCCCTGCGCTTCCAGCGTGCCGTCGGTAAGGAAACCCGAGGCGTAGAGCGGGATCTTGTCCTTGAGGCCCGCCGCGGCCCAGTCCTTGACGAACTTCACGGCGCCGCCGCCGGCAAAGAAGACGAACACCGCATCGGGCTTGATCGACGCCACCTCGGTGATCAGCGCCTGGAACTCGACGTTGGGGAACGGCAGGCTCAGTTCTTTCACCACCTTGCCGCCCTTGGCTTCGAAGGCCTCCTTGAAGCCCTTGACCGACTGCTCCCCGGCCGCGTACTTCCAGGTCAGCGTGACCACCTTCTTCATGCCGCGTTCGGCCAGCACGTGGCCCATGGCATAGCCCGGCTGCCAGTTGGAGAACGAAGAACGGAAGATATTGGGGCCGCACAGCGGGCCTGTGGCTTCGTCCACGCCCGCATTGGGAATGATCAGCAGCGTGTTGTTTTCCTTGGCTACCTTGACGATGCCCATCTGCACGCCGGAGTGTACCGTGCCTACCACCACATCGACCTGGTCGCGCTTGATCAGCTTGGTAGCGTTCTCCGGCGCCTTGGCGGGATCGGACTCGTCGTCCACCTTGAAGTACTCGATCTCACGCCCGCCCAGCTTGCCGCCCTGCTCCTGCACGTACATCTTGAAGCCATTCTCGATGGCATTGCCGAGGGAGGCGTAAGTACCCGTGTAGGGCAGCATGAAGCCAACCTTGATCTTGCCGGTGCCTTGGGCGCTGGCGCCCGCGGCGAAGGCGAAGGATGCAGCAATGGCAAGGCATGCGGGCGCCAGCCCGCGCGATGTGAAGCGATGCATGGATGTCTCCTGGTGGTCAAGCCGACTTCCGTCGCCTGGGCCGGCATCGCCGGCCTGCGGGCTTCCGGGCGACTCGCGGCAATCGCGGACTTCGCGAACTGCCGGAATCGCTGGAAATGCAGGCTAACGTGCAGGGGGCGCGAAATTATTTTAGGTATGAAGTATGCGCCGTTATAAACCGGACCGCCGCATCCGTCAACGGCCCTGGCTGGTCGCGGTGCGGCGAGTGGCCGCATCGCGGGAGTTTAAGCAGGACGGTTTGTGGCGCATATCGATGGATACCCTCAATCTGTGCCATGGTGCCGTATTCGTCGTCTTCGCCTTGCACGGCGAGCACAGGGCAACGCAATTGCGGCAGCAAGGGCCGCAGATCGAAGGCGCGGAAGGCGGGATCGAGCCAGATGTCGTTCCAGCCCCAGAAGGCCGAATCCACGTCGGCATGATGGCGTGCCAGCTTGCTGCGCAGATCGGTCTGCAGGTAGGTTTCGCGGGTGGCCCGGATGCTGTTCACCGACACGTCCTCGACCATGATGTGAGGCGCCAGCACGGTGATCCCGTCGACTGCCTGCGGGAAGCTGCCGGCGTAGATCAGGGCGATCGAGCCGCCGTCGCTGTGACCGAACAGCCAGGGCATGCCGCGGCTGCGGCCGGGCCCGATCTGAAGTGCATCAAACAGCGCCGGCAAGGCCTCGCTCGCTTGCCGGTGCATGAAGTCGACGCCCCACTTTTCCTCCGCGGGACGCGGCGTGGAGCGGCCATAGCCATAGCGCGACAGCACCAGCCCGCGAAAATCGCCGGCCTCGCACAGGGCGGCCGGATAGTCGCGCCACATGCTGATTGAACCCAGCCCTTCATGCAGGAAGACCACCAGCGGGCGCTCCTGCCGGTCCGGGCGCAGCCACTGCACTTCCACCTGGATACGGCGGCCGTCGAAAGGAATTTCCACCAACTCGCTTTGCATGCTTTTGCCTTTGCCTATGTCTTTGTTTCTTGCCTTGGACTTTGATTCTCAGCCCCCGGCCTGCGCAGCTTCCTCGCGCTGGCGCAGGCGGAAACGCTGGATCTTGCCGGTGGCCGTCTTCGGCAACTCGGCCACGCATTCGATCTGGCGCGGATATTTGTAGGGAGCCAGCCGCGACTTGACAAAGACCTGCAACTCCGCCGCCATGTCCTCATGCCACGAGTGGCCGGGGCGCATCACCACGAAGCCCTTGGGCTTGACCAGCCCGTCGGCATCGGTCACGCCGATCACCGCGGCCTCCAGCACGGCCGGGTGCTGCGCCAGCACCGCCTCCACCTCGAATGGCGAGACATAGATGCCGCCCACCTTGAGCATGTCGTCGCTGCGCCCGGCGTAGATGAAATAGCCGTCCGCATCCTGCAGGTATTTATCGCCACTGCGGGTCCATTCGCCAACGAAGGTGTCGCGGCTCTTGTCGCGGTTCCCCCAGTACATCAGCGCGGCGCTCGGCCCCTTGATAAAGAGGTCGCCGATCTCGCCCGGCGCGCACGGCTGACCCGCTTCGTCGAGCAGCTTCAGCGCATAACCGGGCACCGGCTTGCCGGTGGTGCCGTAGCGCACGTCGCCGGGACGGTTCGAGAGAAAGATGTGCAGCATCTCCGTGGAGCCGATCCCATCAAGGATGTCGCAACCAAAATGCGCCTGGAAACGATCGCCCATATCCTTGGGCAGCGCTTCTCCCGCCGAGGTGCAAAGCCGCAGTGCGACGTCCGCCCGCGCGGGCAGGTCGCTTGCGGCCAGCATGCCTGCGTAAAGCGTCGGCACGCCGCAGAAAACCGTGGGCCGGTGCTCGCGCAGGCGCCGGAAAACAGCCTGCGGCGTGGGGCGCTCGGCCATCAGCACCGTGGTGGCGCCAACAGCGAGCGGGAACGTCAGCGCGTTGCCTAGGCCATAGGCAAAGAACAGCTTCGCCGCGGAAAAAACCACATCGTCTTCACGCAGGCCGAGCACCTGGCGCGCATAGAGATCGGCGGTATGAAACAGGTTGCCATGCGTATGCACGGTGCCCTTCGGCCGCCCCGTGGAGCCGGACGAATAGAGCCAGAATGCAATGTCGTCCGGTCGCGTTGCGGCAGCGCCTTCCAGCGGCGCGCCCTGCCCTGCCATCCCGGCCACGCTGGGCGCCGGGCCGGCGGATGCGTCATCGGGGCCGGCCAGCATCAGCGCGGGATCCGTGCCGGCCTTGCCGATAGCCTCGCGCATCGTGGCGGCCAGCGGCGCCGACACCACTACCGCGCGCGCGCCGCTGTGCTCCAGCATATAAGCGTAGTCGTCGACCGTCAGCAGGGTATTCACGGCCACGGGTACCACGCCAGCCAGCAGGCACCCGAGGAAGACCGTGGGGAAATCGATGGTGTCGAGGGCACACAGCAGCAAGCGCTCCTCCGGGCGCACACCGGACGCCAGCAGCGCGGCGGCAAAACACCGGCTGCGCCGGTCGAGCGCGGCAAAGGTGAGCGTGCCGGCATCGTCCACATAGGCGAGCTTGCCGGCGCGGGCGGCGGTGAGGTTGCGCGTCAGCAGGTCCGCGGCCGCGTTGTACCGTGCCGGCAGCACTGCGACGGCAGCCGGCGGCAAACCCGCGCCGGCCACCGGGGACGGGGATGCAACAGGGGGCGTCATGTCTCCACTCCTCGATGCCGTCCCCCGGTCAAGCTTGGTCATGGGGAAACGGAGTCAGGTATTTGTTGTGTCTTCTGTTCTTTCTTTTGTTGATGCATTTTATTGCATATCAACTATTATGCAAGCAGAGTAATGCACTATATGACACGAGCGTACTGTCCCTTATAATCGCAACCCCGATCCGGATGCCTCCCGGATCTCATTGACACGTAAAAGCCGTCCATGCGCCGCGATCCAGATCCCCTGCTGGCCCCAGACTCCTCCGACTCCCGCCCTGCCGGCGAGCGCGATCCCTACCTGACGCAACTCGGGGAGCGCATTCGCTCGCTGCGCGCTGCGCGCGGCATGTCGCGCAAGGACCTGGCTCGCGGCGCGGAGGTTTCCGAGCGCTATCTCGCCAACCTGGAAACCGGTACCGGCAATGCTTCCGTGCTGCTGCTGCGGCAGGTCGCGCGCGCGCTCGACGTGCCCCTGCCGGTGGTGCTGGCGGAGATGGAAACGCAGCATGCCCCCGGCGGCCAGCCGGCCTCCGAATTCTCGCAACTGGTGCAATGGCTGGCGCAACTGCCCGCCGGTGACCTGGCGCGCGTGCGCGAAGCCTGCCATTACGCGCTGGCGCCGTCGGCGTCCCATGACCTGCGTCATCGCCGCATCACCTTGATCGGGCTGCGCGGCGCGGGCAAGTCCACCCTCGGGCGGGCGCTGGCGGCGGCAATGGAAGTACCCTTTGTCGAACTGAACGGCGTCATCGAGCAGGAAGCCGGCGCCAGCCTGGCAGAGATTCACTCGCTGTACGGACAGGCGGCCTACCGCCGCTACGAGATGCGCGCACTCGAACGCGTGCTGCGCGAGCACGATCGCATGGTGCTTGCCACGCCTGGCAGCCTGGTCTCGGAGCCCTCCACCTTCAACCTGCTGCTGGCGCGCTGCTACGCGGTCTGGGTAAAGACTTCGCCCGAGGAGCATATGGCGCGCGTGGTGGCGCAAGGTGACATGCGCCCGATGGAAGGCAACCGGGAGGCCATGGACGATTTGCGCCGCATCCTGCAGGCGCGCACCCCGCTCTACTCGCAGACAATATAGTGCATAAAGGAGACAACAATGTCCGCCCCGGCCGTCCCTGCCACCACCGCGCATCCCCCCATCACTTTCGAACGCGACCCCGCGACATATCGCCACTGGAAATTGGCGTTCGACGGCCCGGTCGCCACGCTGTCCATGGATGTCGACGAGGACGGCGGCCTGCGGCCCGGCTATGCGCTCAAGCTGAACTCCTACGACCTCGGCGTGGATATCGAACTGCACGATGCCCTGCAGCGCATCCGCTTCGAGCATCCCGAGGTGCGTACCGTGGTGCTCACCAGCGCCAAGGAACGCATCTTCTGCTCTGGCGCCAACATCTTCATGCTCGGCAAGTCGTCCCATGCCTGGAAGGTGAACTTCTGCAAGTTCACCAACGAAACCCGCAACGGCATCGAGGACGCCAGCCGCTACTCAGGCCTGAAATTCATCGCGGCCTGCAACGGCACCACCGCCGGCGGCGGCTATGAGCTTGCCCTGGCCTGCGACGAAATCGTGCTGGTCGATGACCGCTCATCGGCCGTCAGCCTGCCCGAAGTGCCGCTGCTCGGCGTGCTGCCGGGCACCGGCGGCCTTACGCGCGTCACCGACAAGCGCCGCGTGCGGCGCGACCATGCCGACATCTTCTGCACCACCACCGAGGGCGTGCGCGGACAGAGGGCACTCGAGTGGAAGCTGGTCGATGCCGTGGTGAAAGCGGCGCGGTTTGCCGAACACGTACAACAGCGCGCGCTTGCGCTTGCCGCCGACAGCGACCGCCCCGCGGACCAGCCGGGCGTACGGCTCACGCCGCTGTCGCGCAGCCACGATGCGCACGGCTACCGCTATGACACCGTCCAGGTACACCTGGACCCGGCTGCGCGCAAGGCAACGCTAGCGGTATTCGGCCCCCGCAAACAGCAGCCGCAGACGCTAGCCCAGATCCTCGCCGCTGGCGCCGACTGGTGGCCGCTGAAGATGGCGCGCGAGCTCGACGACGCCATCCTCACGCTGCGCGCCAATCATCTCGACATCGGCATCTGGATTCTCAAGACCGAAGGCGACCCGCATCAGGTCCTGGCCACCGATGCCCTGCTGGAAGCGCATGCCGGCCACTGGTTCGTGCGCGAGACCATCGGCATGCTGCGGCGCACGCTGGCGCGCCTGGAAGTTTCCTCCCGCACGCTGTTCGCGCTGATCGAACCGGACTCGTGCTTTGCTGGCACCTTGCTGGAACTGGCGCTGGCTGCCGACCGCAGCTATATGCTGCACCTGCCCGACGCGCCGGACGACGCGCCGCGCTTGTTCGCCTGCGCTGCCAACTTCGGCCGCTACCCGATGGTCAACGGACTGACGCGGCTGGCCGCGCGCTTCTACCAGGATGAGGCCGCGATCCAGGCCGTGCAGGACCATGCCGGCGCGCCGCTAGACGCCATCAGCGCCGCCTCGCTGGCGCTGGTCACCGCCACGCCCGACGACATCGACTGGGAAGACGAGATCCGCATCGCCATCGAAGAGCGCGCAAGCCTGTCGCCGGACGCGCTGACCGGGCTCGAAGCGAACCTGCGCTTCGGGCCGGCGGAAACCATGGAGACCCGCATCTTCGGCCGCCTCACCGCCTGGCAAAACTGGATCTTCAACCGGCCCAATGCCATTGGCGAACACGGCGCGCTCAAAGTCTTCGGCTCCGGCAACAAGGCCCGCTTCGACTGGGACCGCGTCTGAACCGGCACTCGCAAGTGCAACACGCGACAAGACAAAAGAAGATAAATAGAAGACAAAAAGAAAACCAGGAGACATCCCGTGAGCATCGACTACAGCCAGAAGATCCCCAACAACGTCAACCTGTCGGATGACCGCGCGCTCCAGCGCGCGCTGGAGCACTGGCAACCTGCCTTCCTCGACTGGTGGCGCGACATGGGGCCAGAGGGCTCGCACCAGCACGATGTCTACCTGCGCACCGCGGTCTCGGTCGATCCTTCCGGCTGGGCGCACTTTGATCACGTCAAGATGCCCGACTACCGTTGGGGCATCTTCCTCCAGCCCGCCGATCCCGCGCGCCGCATCCATTTCGGCGAGCACAAAGGCGAGGCGGCCTGGCAGGAGGTGCCGGGCGAGCACCGTGCCAACCTGCGCCGCATCATCGTCACCCAGGGCGACACCGAGCCAGCCTCGGTCGAGCAGCAGCGCCATCTTGGCATGACCTGCCCCTCCCTGTATGACTTGCGCAACCTGTTCCAGGTCAATGTGGAGGAAGGCCGCCACTTGTGGGCCATGGTCTACCTGCTGCACCGCCACTTCGGCCGCGACGGGCGGGAAGAAGCCGAAGCGCTGCTCGGGCGCCGCTCCGGCGACGAGGACAACCCCCGTATCCTCGGCGCCTTCAACGAGCGCACGCCCGACTGGCTGGCCTTTTTCATGTTCACTTACTTCACCGACCGCGATGGCAAGTTCCAGCTCTGCGCGCTGGCCGAATCCAGTTTCGATCCGCTGGCGCGCACCACGCGCTTCATGCTGACCGAGGAAGCCCACCATATGTTCGTGGGCGAATCCGGCGTCTCACGCGTGATCCAGCGCACCTGCGAAGTGATGCGCGAACGCGATATCCGGGATCCGGCCGAGGTCCGCGCGGCGGGCGTGATCGACCTCGAAACCATCCAGCGCTATCTCAACTTCCATTACAGCGTGACGATCGACCTGTTCGGCGCGGACCAGTCGTCCAACGCCGCCACCTTCTACAGCGCCGGGCTCAAGGGCCGCTTCGAGGAAGGCAAGCGCAACGACGACCACGTGCTCAAGGGCGACGTGTACCGCATCCTCGATATCCAGGACGGCCGCCTGGGCGAGCGCGAGGTACCCATGCTCAACGCGCTCAACGAGGTGCTGCGCGACGACTACATCAAGGATTCCATCGGCGGCGTGGCGCGCTGGAACAAGGTGATTGAAAAGCACGGCATCGACTTCCGCATGACGGTGCCGCACAAGGCGTTCAACCGCAAGATCGGCAGCTTTGCCAACGTGCATGTCTCGCCCGCGGGCGAATTGCTTACCGAAGGCCAATGGCAGGCGAGTGAACGTGAATGGCTGGCAACGGAAGAAGACCGCGCCTTCGTTGCCTCGCTGATGGGCCGCGTGACCGAACCCGGCAAGTACGCCAACTGGATCGCGCCGCCGATGGTCGGCGTCAACCGCCAGCCCATGGACTTTGAGTACGTGCGCTTCAACTGACGCAACGACGGCAGCACCTGATCGACCCCGAGATCTGCATTCGCTGCAATACCTGCGAAGACACCTGCCCGATCGACGCGATTACCCACGACGACCGCAACTATGTGGTCAAGGCCGACGTATGCAATGGTTGCGGCGCCTGCCTGTCGCCGTGCCCTACCGGTGCCATCGACAACTGGCGCACCATACTGAAAAGCGAGGCCTATCCGATCGCGGCGCAGTTGCTCTGGGATGAACTGCCTGGCCACACGCCGCTGCCGGCAACCGGCGAGGCAGAGAGCCAGCCCGATCCGGCCGCGCCGGAAAGTGCGCAGGAACCGCAGGCGCAACAGGTGGAAACCAGCGGGCATACCTCGCCCAAGGCGCCTTGGTCGGCCGCGCATCCCTACGTCAACCTGCACGGCGTGCGTGCTCCCGCCACGGCCGCTGTCGCCGGCAACTACCGCCTGACCGCCGACGACGCGTCGAGCGACGTCCACCACATCGTGCTGGATTTCGGGCAGCACTTCTTCCCGGTACTGGAAGGCCAGGCTATCGGCATCGTGCCGCCCGGCACCGACGCGGCGGGCAAGCCGCACTATATCCGCATGTACTCGATCGCCAGCCCGCGCGATGGTGAGCGGCCGGGCTACAACAACATCGCGCTGACGGTAAAGCGGGTCGAGCAGGACCACGAGGGGCGGCCGGTTCGCGGCGTGGCATCCAACTTCCTGTGCGACCTCGCGCGCGGCGACGAGGTGCGCGTGGTCGGCCCGTTCGGCAGCACCTTCCTGATGCCGAACCACCGCGAAGCCAGCGTGATGATGATCTGCACCGGCACAGGCTCGGCACCGATGCGCGCCATGACCGAACGCATGCGGCGCAACCTTGACCATTTCGCCGGGCAGCGCATGCTGTTCTTCGGCGCGCGCAATGCGCGGGAACTGCCCTACTTCGGCCCTCTGATGAAACTGCCGCCGAGTTTCCTGGATATCCACTTTGCTTTCTCGCGCGACTCCGGCCAGCCACGCCGCTATGTGCAGGACGCTATCCGGGATGCCGGCGCGCGCGTGGCCGGCCTGTTGAACGACCCGCACGGCCATGTCTATATCTGCGGTCTCAAAGGCATGGAAGACGGCGTGCTCGCCGCGTTCGGGGATGCGTGCGCGGATGCGGGACTTCCCTGGGCCGAACTGGAGGCGCGCATGAAAGCGGAGGGACGGCTCCACATCGAGACTTATTAGGCCTGTCAGGCCAATGCAATCTGGCCAGCCACATATCGTATTGCCGGAGAACTTGCCGCCGCCGAAGCCACCAAACCCTACAGATGCGGCGTCGTTTACTACTTCCCTTACGAAACGAACCGCCTATAATGTTTCTGAAGAAACAGGAGCGAGGCGATGCAACCAAGGCAAGTCCCCGAGCATCTTCCTGCCGGCAGTCCGGATCCCGGCACCACACTCACCAAGGCAGTGATGCGTGCCGCCGGCTTTCTCGGCATCAGCCAGGCAGGCGTGGCCAACGTGCTGGGCATCAGCACAGCCTCCGTTTCCCGAATGGCATCCGGCGGCTATGTGCTCGATGCGCACCGCAAGGAATGGGAATTCGGCGTGCTGTTCGTGCGCCTGTTCCGCTCGCTCGACGCCATCCTCGGACACAGCGACCAGGCCCGTCTCTGGCTTGCCAATGAAAACCTGGCGTTGGGCGGCAAACCGCTCGACCTGATCCGCACAACCGAGGGCCTGGTACGTGTCGTTCACTATCTGGATGCCACCCGCGGTCGCGTCTGAGCGCAAGGCCTTTGCGCTCACGCTCTGGCGCGCGGTGGAGGCCCAGCACGTAGTCTCGACCATGCCGCTGGTCGACAGCCTGGAAGAACAGGCCGTGCTCGAAGCCGTGCTCGACGCCGGCAAGCCCGCCGTGCCCGCCGACGCTCGCCATCTCCATTACCTGCTGTTCACGCCGTTCCGCTACCCCCCGTCGCCGTGGGGCTCGCGCTTTCGCGCCGAACAGGATCCAGGCGTGTTCTACGGCGCCGACGATATCCGCACCGCCTGCGCCGAGCTTGGCTACTGGCGCTGGCGCTTCCTGCTCGACAGTCCGGCGCTGCCGCGCATCGATGCGCGCCCGCACACGTTGTTTCAGGTCAGCGTTCGCACCGACGGCATCGCGCTCGACGCCCCGCCCTTCGTGCAAGATGCGGCGCAGTGGACCGATCCCGTCCGCTACGATGCGTGCCAGGCGTTGGCCCGGGTGGCGCGCGAGGCGGGCCTGGGCATGATCCGCTACACCTCGGTACGCGACCCGGAACACGGCCCCTGTGCCGCGCTGCTGACGCCGCGCGCCTTCGCCGAACCCAACCCCCGCGTGACCACCACCTGGATGCTGACGGTACGTCCCGACCGTGTCATCTGGCAGCGAGACGACCTGCTGCAGCGAGACAGTTTTCAGTTCCCGGCCAGCGCCTGGCAGCGCAGCCCGGACGGCACGGACAAGGACTGAATGACGGTGCGCCATCGCGCTGGCATGCGTTGCAGGGGCATGGTCTTGCGCCTTTTCCCATTGTTACGCAATTAGCTGTTGCGCAACAAAAGGAATTGCCTTACAATCTTTTTCTTCGACGGACGCGGGGTGGAGCAGTTGGCAGCTCGTCGGGCTCATAACCCGAAGGTCGCAGGTTCAAGTCCTGCCCCCGCAACCAAAGCCACACAGACCCACGCGACCGGCTGTCGGACGCAGAACAAATCAACGCCCCTCCGGGCGTTTTTTGTTTTTTGCGCGACGAATTCTCTACATGGCCGCCACCCCGTTCGCGGACCTTTCCCAAACTAGCATCGCACCCCCGGCAGCCCGCATCGGCGGTGATACACTTTCGCCATTCCTCCCGGACGCCTCTCATGAAATTCTGCTCGAACTGCGGCCATGCGGTCGTGCTGCGCATCCCAGAAGGCGACTCGCGCCTGCGTTCAGTGTGCGACAACTGCAGCACCATCCACTACGTCAATCCGCGCAATGTAGTCGGCACCATTCCCGTGTGGGAGGACAAGGTCCTGCTGTGCAAGCGCGCCATCGAGCCGCGCTACGGCTTCTGGACGCTGCCCGCCGGCTTCATGGAGATCGGCGAGACCACCGCGCAGGGCGCCGCCCGCGAGACGCTCGAGGAAGCCGGTGCACGGGTAAAGATCGGGGAGCTGTTCTCCATCCTGAATGTGCCGCATGTGCATCAGGTGCATATGTTCTACCTGGCCACGCTGGAGGATCTCGATATCTCCGCGGGAGAGGAGAGCCTGGAGGTGAAGCTGGTCGAGGAAGCCGACGTGCCCTGGGACGAACTGGCCTTCCCCACCGTGATCCATTCGCTGCGCTGCTTCTTCGCTGACCGCGCGGCGGGACGGCTGACGGACGGCACCTTCCGCCTGCACAGCCTGGATATCGACAAGCCGATGCGCCCGCTGACCAGCCGGGCCACGGTCGAACCCTGAACACGGGCGCGTTGCCCGCCACTCCCGCATGATCACCTGGCTGGATCCGCATGATCCGTTCCCGCCGGTCGAGCGTGCGCTCGGCCCCGGGTCGGACGCGCCCGGCCTGCTGGCGGCCAGCCGCGAGTTGTCGGCCCAGCGCCTGCTGCTGGCTTACCGGCAAGGCATCTTCCCCTGGTATGCCGAAGGCCAGCCGGTGCTGTGGTGGAGCACCGATCCGCGCATGGTGCTGGCGCCACAGGCGCTGCGGGTTTCCGCCACCTTCCGCAAGACCCTCAAGCGCGTGCTGCGCGACCCCGACTGGGAAATCCGCGTCGACGACGACTTTATCGCCGTGATGCAGGCTTGCGCGCTGACCCCGCGGGAGGGCCAGCATGGCACATGGATCACCGAAGACATCATTGCCGCTTATGGTGCGCTGCACCGTAACGGCCTGGCGCATTGCGTGGAGAGCTGGTACCGCGGCGAGCGCGCGGGCGGGCTGTATGGCGTGGCGCTCGGGCGCATGTTCTATGGCGAATCGATGTTCGCGCGGCGCACGGACGCTTCCAAGATTGCCCTGGCCGCGCTGTGCGCGTTCCTCGGCAACCACGACGTGGCGATGATAGACTGCCAGCAGGAAACCGATCATCTGGCTTCGCTCGGGGCGAGTCCGATTCCGCGTGCTGAGTTCGCGGCCCATATCCGCATCGCCACCCGCCAGCCGGATATCAACCCGTGGCGCTTCGACAAGACGGTGCTGCAGAGATGGACCCGGATTCAGGATCGGGCATAGGGCCCGCCCCTCCGGCCACACTGCGCAGCGTCCGGTCACGGCGCCATCGGCTTACCTGCGTTGCTGTTTCATCCCTGGCCGTTGCAGACACATGAGCAAGCTAAAGGAACTCCCCCTTTCCGCGCTGCAGTTCTACGCTACGGCGCCCTACGCTTGCAGCTACCTCGATGGCCGCATGGCGCGCTCGCAGGTGGCCACGCCCGCCCACCTGATCAATGCCGACGTCTACTCGCGGCTGGTCCGCGCCGGGTTCCGGCGCAGCGGCATCTTTACCTACCGCCCCTATTGCGATGAATGCCGCGCCTGCACGCCATGCCGCGTGGTGGTGGACCAGTTTCGCCCCGACCGCAGCCAGCGCCGGGCCTGGCGGCAGCACGAGAGCCTGCAGGCCCTGGTGGCGCCGCTGACTTATGTCGAAGAGCATTATTCGCTCTATCTCCTGTACCAGTCGATGCGCCATGCCGGTGGGGGCATGGACCAGGACAGCCGGGACCAGTATGAGCAGTTCCTGCTGCAAAGCCGGGTCAACTCGCGCCTGGTCGAATTCCGCGAACCGCCGGGCTCGCCGGAGGCCGGCCGCCTGCGCATGGTCAGCATGATCGACGTGCTCGACGACGGGCTGTCCTCGGTCTATACCTTCTACGACCCGCTGGAAGTCAAAGCCAGCTATGGCACCTACAACATCCTGTGGCAGATCCAGCAGGCCCGCGAACTCGGCCTGCCGCACCTGTACCTGGGCTACTGGATCGCCGATAGCCGCAAGATGGCCTATAAGGCGCGCTACCAGCCGCTGCAGGTGCTGACCGCCAACCAGTGGCGCCCCTTCGATTCGCCACAGGAAGCGGTCGCGGTTGCCTCTCCCACTGCCATCCCGATCGTTCCGCCGCAGCCCGGCGAGGAAGCGCCGGAGACTTGATGGCCGGTATCCGGGGGGGCAGCTGGAGCCGGGTCGCGCCTGCGCGGCAGTACCGCTTCCGGCCCAACCGCTACAATGCCGTCCTGGTCCCGACTTCCAAGCTGATTCCCTGTGCTGAACGCGCTCTATCCCCTGTTTCGCCCCGCCCTGTTTTCGATGGATGCGGAGGACGCCCACCATTTCACCCTCAACAACCTGCTGCGCGCCAAGCGTCTGGGGCTGGCGGGCTGCATCGGCAACACCATCGCCGATGACCCGCGCACGGTGATGGGCGTGCGGTTTCCCAATCCGGTGGGCCTGGCCGCCGGGCTCGACAAGGATGGCGCCTATATCGACGGGCTGGCGGCGTTCGGCTTCGGCTTTATCGAAGTGGGTACCGTGACGCCGCGCGCGCAAGCGGGCAACCCCCGCCCGCGCATGTTCCGCCTGCCGCAGGCCGATGCGCTGATCAACCGCATGGGCTTCAACAATGGCGGTGTGGATGCGTTTATCGCCAACGTCAAGGCGTCGCGCTGGAAGGCCGAGGGCGGCGTACTGGGCCTGAACATCGGCAAGAACGCCGATACGCCGATCGAGCGCGCGGTGGATGACTATCTGCACTGCCTGGAACGGGTCTACCCGCACGCCAGCTACGTCACCGTCAATATCTCGTCGCCCAACACCAAGAACCTGCGCCAGTTGCAGGGCGCGAGTGAACTCGACAGCCTGCTCTCGACGCTCAAGGACGCGCAGCAGCGCCTGGCCGACCAGCACAAGCGCTACGTGCCGCTCGCGCTCAAGATCGCGCCCGACCTCGACGCCGACCAGATCCGCAATATCGGCGATGCGCTGGTGCGCCACCGCATCGATGGCGTGATTGCCACCAACACCACCATCGCGCGCGACGCGGTCAAGGGGCTGCCGCACGGCGAGGAAGCCGGCGGCCTGTCGGGCCGGCCGGTGTTCGAGTCGTCCACGCGCGTCGTCAAGGGCCTGCGCGAGGTGGTTGGGGATGCGGTGCCCATCGTGGGCGTGGGCGGTATCTTCAGCGGCGCCGACGCGCAAGCCAAGATTGCGGCCGGCGCGCAACTGGTACAGGTGTACAGCGGGTTGATCTACCGCGGACCGGTGCTGGTCAAGGAATGTGCCGCCGCCCTGCGCGCCTGAGGCGCGCTTCGATTGGGGTTGCCAGGGTGCTGGCAGCCGGTGATACCACAGCCGCCCTCCCCATACCGGGCGTCAACGCCTAACAAGGATAGCCAATGGAAACCATTCGTCTGGGCCGCAGCGACCTGCAGGTCTCGCGCATCTGCCTCGGCACCATGACCTTCGGCGAGCAGAACACCGAAGCCGAAGGCCATAGCCAGCTCGACTACGCCGTGTCGCGCGGCATCAACTTTATCGACACCGCCGAGATGTACCCGGTCAAGCCGCGCGCCGAAACGTATGGCAGCACCGAGCGCATCGTCGGCAGCTGGCTCAAGCGCCAGCAGCGCGACCGTATCGTGCTGGCGACCAAAGTCGCCGGCCCGGCGCGCATGCCGTGGATCCGCAACGGCAGCGACCTGACGCCGGACAGCATCCGCGCGGCGGTGGACGCCTCGCTGGCGCGCCTGCAAACCGATTACATCGACCTGTACCAGATCCACTGGCCGGCTCGCAACGCGCCCATCTTCGGGCAGAAGCAGTTCAATCCGGAAAACGAGCGCGAGTGCGCCTCGGTCCAGGCGCAGCTTGAAGCCATGGGCGAACTGGTACGCGCGGGCAAGATCCGCTACGTCGGCGTGTCCAACGAAACGCCGTGGGGCGTGGCCGAATTCGTCAAGCAGGCAGAGCTGCACGGCCTGCCGCGCATCGCCACGGTCCAGAACCCATACAACCTGCTCAACCGCAGCTACGAGCAGGGCCTGGACGAGGCCTGCTTCCGTACCGACGTCAGCCTGCTGGTCTATAGCCCGCTGGCCTTTGGGCAGCTCACCGGGAAATACCTGGGCGGCGATCTCGCGCATCCCGTGTTCGACACGCAGGCCAAAGGGCGGCTCACGCGCTTCCCGCCCGACTGGAGCCCGCGCTACCTGCGCCAGGAAAGCCTGGCCGCCGCCGCCCGCTATGTGGCGCTGGCGCGCGAGCACGGCATCTCGCCGGCGACGCTGGCGCTGGCCTGGGCCTACTCGCGCTGGTTCGCGGCGAGCACGATCGTCGGGGCCACTTCGGTGGAGCAACTGCGCGAGAACATCGACGCCTGGCAGGTGCCCCTGCCCGAAGCGGCAACCGCAGCCATCGCCCACATCCACGCCGAGATTCACAACCCCGCCCAGTAGACTTCCCGCGTTCCGCGCACCGATGCCGGCGCGCCAACCGGAGCCGCCCTCAGCGCGCTCCGGTCCTGCCGTTTTCCCCTAGTGCCGCACTAGAACAGGGCAAAACAGGGCAAATCGCGTCTCGAAAATGGTATCCTCGCAGGCTTATCGCCGTCGTATCCGCTGCGCCCCAGCGACCGCCTGCCTGCCGCCTGGTGTGTCGTTCCCGCAACGGACCGGCCGGCCGGCGCCACGCGCCACCGGGCAGGACTGCGGACCAAACCCATCGAAAACCAAGAGCGGCTGATTACCCAGAACCCACTCCGGGGGAGATCCATACCATGAAGTGTCTCAAGACATCGACCAAGACCATCCTGGGCAGCGCCGTGGCCCTCGCGCTGCTGTATGGCGGCGCCGTGCAGGCCCAGACCGTCAAGGTGCTGTCGATCGTCGACCATCCCGCGCTGGACGCCATCCGTGATGGCGTGCGCGACGAACTGAAGAGCGCTGGCTACGATGCCGACAAGAACCTGAAGTGGGAATACCAGAGCGCACAGGGCAATACCGGCACCGCCGCGCAGATCGCGCGCAAGTTCGTCGGCGACCAGCCCAATGTGATCGTCGCCATCGCCACGCCGTCGGCACAGGCCGTGGTGGCCGCCACCAAGTCGGTGCCGGTGGTGTACTCCGGCGTGACCGACCCGGTTGCCGCCCAGCTGGTCAAGGGCTGGGGCGCATCGGGCACCAATGTGACCGGCGTGTCGGACAAGCTGCCGCTGGACCGCCAGGTTGCCCTGATCAAGCGCGTGGTGCCCAAGGCCAAGACGGTTGGCATGGTCTACAACCCCGGTGAAGCCAACTCGGTGGTGGTGGTCAAGGAACTGAAGGCGATGCTGGCCAAGGAAGGCCTGACGCTGAAGGAAGCCGCCGCGCCGCGCACGGTCGACATCGGCGCCGCCGCCAAGAGCCTGATCGGCAAGGTCGATGTGATCTACACCAACACCGACAACAACGTGGTGTCGGCGTACGAAGCCCTGGTCAAGGTCGCCAACGAGTCGAAGATCCCGCTGGTGGCTGCCGATACCGACAGCGTCAAGCGTGGCGCCATTGCCGCGCTGGGCATCAACTACGGCGACCTCGGCCATCAGACCGGCAAGGTGGTGGTGCGTATCCTGAAGGGCGAGAAGCCCGGCGCGATCGCTTCGGAAACCAGCGACAAGCTGGAGCTGTTCGTGAACACCGGCGCGGCCGAGAAGCAAGGCGTGACGCTGTCGCCCGAACTGGTCAAGGAAGCGAAGACCGTCATCAAGTAATCACGGCACGCTGACCCTGCGCGTTCGCGCGCAGGTGGCTCTATCCGGGCCCGCCCCCGGAACGCCCGTACCGCGTCGCCCGACCCGGGCAGCGCGCCAGGCGTTCCTGATCCGGCCTCCCGTGCCGGAAATAGCAACTGGATTTCCCCATGTCCCTCTTTTCCCTTCTGGGCGCCCTGGAGATCGGCCTGATCTTCAGCCTCGTCGCCCTGGGGGTGCTGATCTCCTTCCGCATCCTCAATTTTCCCGATCTGACCGTCGACGGCAGCTTCCCGCTGGGCGGCGCCGTGGCGGCCACGCTGATCGCTTCCGGCCAGGATCCCTTCATCGCCACAGGGCTGGCGATCGTGGCGGGCGCCTTTGCCGGCTTCATCACCGGCTGGCTCAATGTACGCCTCAAGATCATGGACCTGCTCGCCAGTATCCTGATGATGATCGCGCTGTACTCGGTCAACCTGCGCATCATGGGCAAGCCCAACGTGCCGCTGATCACCGAGTCCACCATTTTCACCATCCTGCAACCTGACTGGCTGCCGGACTACATGCTGCGCCCGGCCTTGCTGCTGATCGTGGTGGTGGTGGCCAAGCTCGGCCTGGACTGGTTCTTCTCCTCGCAGCTCGGCCTGGCCATGCGCGCCACCGGCGCCAACCCGCGCATGGCGCGGTCCCAGGGCATCGCCACCGGCCGCGCCACGCTGGCCGGCATGGCGCTGTCCAATGGCCTGGTGGCACTCGCGGGCGCGCTGTTCGCGCAGACCCAGGGCGGTTCCGACATCTCCATGGGCATCGGCACCATCGTGATCGGCCTGGCCGCGGTGATCATCGGCGAGAGCATCCTGCCGGCGCGCCGGCTGGTGTACACCACGCTGGCCGTGGTGCTGGGCGCCATCCTCTACCGCTTCTTCATCGCGCTGGCGCTCAACAGCGAGTTCATCGGCCTCAAGGCGCAAGACCTGAACCTGGTCACGGCGGTACTGGTGACCGGCGCCCTGGTGTTGCCGGGAACCCGCAAGAAGCTGTTCGGCCGCAAGAACGGAGGTGCCTGAGATGCTGCGCGCACAAGACCTGAAACTCACCTTCAATCCCGGCACCCCGATCGAGACGCGCGCGCTGCGCGGCCTCAGCCTGGATATCCCGACCGGCCAGTTCGTTGCCGTGATCGGTTCCAATGGCGCGGGCAAGTCGACCTTCCTCAACGCCATCAGCGGCGACCAGATGGTCGATTCGGGCCGCATCACCATCGATGATATCGATGTCACGCGCAAGCCGGCCTGGGACCGTGCCCCGCTGGTGGCACGCGTGTTCCAGGACCCGATGGCGGGCACCTGCGAAGCGCTGACCATCGAGGAGAACATGGCGCTGGCCATGGCGCGCGGCAGCCGGCGCGGCTTCCGCGCGGCGCTGAACAAGCCCTCGCGCGAGCTGTTCCGCGACAAGCTGCGCCTGCTCAACCTGGGCCTGGAAAATCGCCTGACGGACCGTATCGGCCTGCTCTCGGGCGGCCAGCGCCAGGCCGTGAGCCTGCTGATGGCTTCGCTCCAGCCCTCGCGCATCCTGCTGCTGGACGAGCACACCGCCGCGCTCGACCCGAAGACGGCGGCCTTCGTGCTGGAGCTGACCGCCAAGATCGTGGAGGAAGCCAAGCTCACCACCATGATGGTCACGCACAGCATGCGCCAGGCGCTGGACTACGGGCAGCGCACGGTGATGCTGCACCAGGGCCAGGTCGTACTGGACGTGTCGGGCGATCAGCGCGCCGGACTGGACGTGCCGGATCTGCTGCGCATGTTCGAGCAGACACGGCATGAGCAACTGGATGACGATGCGTTGCTGCTAGGCTAAGCCCCGGCCAAAATGCGGAAGGCCCCCGTCTCGGCGGGGGCCTTCCGCATTTTGGCCGGCCACGTTCAGGCCGTGGCCGCCTTGTCCAGCCAGCGCTTGAGCTGGTCGGTCACCGCCGAACTCGAAAACGAGCAGCTGTCCTGCGCGAACACTGCCGACATCTCCAGCCGGCGCAGCAACTCTTCCATCGCCTGCTCGAACATCGGCGGCAATACCAGCGCGGGCGCTGCCTCGCGCCAGTTGCGCACCAGGCCATCGGCGGCGAGCTGGCCGCCGATATGTTGTTCAAGCGCTGCGCGCATGGCCGCCAGCGCCGGCGCGTTGTCAGTGGTCGTGGCCATCAACGGGCCCTCCTTTCCTTGTAGAGTTCGCGGAAGGTCCGTCCGCTCGGTGCGGGCAGGTCGCGGGTCTCCGTCCAGCCCCGGCCTGCCATCGGCAGCCTGGCGATCAGCTTGCTGCTGCCGCCCATGCGCGAGAGCAGGCGCGCGCCAATGCGGGTGGCGAAGGCATAGAGCGCCGGACGGCGCGCCACGTAGCCCCACACCTGCAGCCCGAGCCGCTCCTGCCAGGGGCGCAGGCCGCGTTCCATCTGTTTCTCCCGCAGCTTGCGCAACAGGTCCGATAACGGGATGGAAGCCGGGCACACGCGGTTGCATTCGCCGCACAGCGTGGCTGCCTGTGGCAGATCCAGCGCGTTGGCCAGGCCCGTATAGCTCGGCGTCAGCACGCTGCCCATCGGGCCAGGATAAACCCAGCCATAGGCATGGCCACCGATCTTCTGGTACACCGGGCAGTGGTTCATGCAGGCGCCGCAGCGGATGCAGCGCAGCATGTCCTGGAAGTCGCCCCCGATCAGGCCACTGCGCCCGCCGTCGACCAGCACGAAATACATATGCTCCGGGCCATCGCGCTCGCCCTCGGCACGCGGGCCGGTCAGCAGCGAGAAATAATTGGAGATCGCCTGCCCGGTAGCCGAGCGCGGCAGCAGCCGCATCACGGTGGCCAGGTCTTCCAGCGTCGGCAGTACTTTCTCTATGCCGGTCACGGCTACGTGCACTCGTGGCATCACCGTGCACATGCCCTCGTTGCCTTCGTTGGTCACCACCGCCACCGATCCGGTTTCGGCAATGATGAAGTTGCCGCCGGTCACGCCCATGTCGGCCGACAGGAATTCCGGCCGCAGCACTTCGCGCGCCTCGCGCGTCATCTCGGGGATATCGGTCAGGCGCGGCTTGTGGTGCACCCTGGCAAACAGGTCGGCGATCTCTTCCTTGTCCTTGTGCACCACCGGGGCGATGATGTGCGACGGCGGCTCCGCGTCGTTGATCTGCAGGATGTACTCACCGAGGTCGGTCTCGATGCTCTGCACGCCCATCTCGCCAAGCACCTGGTTCAGGCGCATTTCCTCGGTCACCATCGATTTGCTCTTGATGACCTTCTTGACGCCATGCTTCTGCGCGATCTCCGCCACCAGCCGCGCGGCATCCGCGGTGGTTTCGGCAAACAGCACGGTGGCGCCGCGGCGCGTGGCGTTTTCCTCGAAAGTGGCCAGCCAGACATCGAGGTTCTGCAACGCGCGGTCACGTCGCTCCTTGAGCGCCTCGCGCGTGGCATCGAAATCGATGTCGCGAATGGCATCGGCGCGCGCCGTCACGAACTTGGTGGAAAGCTTCTTGAGGTTCTGCTGCAGGCGCTGGTCAGCCAGTTTCTGGCCCGCGCGCGCCTTGAATTCCATGCTGCGAACTTGCATAGCGGGGATCTCGCCAAGGTTTGTTTTTCGTCCGCCCGGGCTCAGGCGTCGCCGGCGAGCACTTGCGCGATGTGCAGCACCTGGGTACGTGTGTCGCCGGTCCGGCGCAGGCGCCCTTCGATATTGAGCATGCAGCCAAGGTCGCCCAGCACCACGGCATCAGCGCCGCTGGCCTTGATGTTGGCGCACTTCTCGTCGACGATGGCTGTCGAGATATTGCCGTACTTGACCGAGAAGGTGCCGCCGAATCCGCAGCAGGCCTCGCAGTCCTTCATTTCGCTCAACTGTACGCCGGGCAATTGCGCCAGCAAGGCGCGCGGCTGGCTCTTGACGCCGAGTTCGCGCAGGCCGGAGCAGGAGTCATGGTAGGTAATGCGGCCGGCGAACCTGGAATCGAATTCGCCCAGCTTGGCCACGTTGGCCAGGAAGTCGGTCAGCTCGAACACGCGCGAGCGCAAGCCCTCATAGCGGCCATTCAGTTCGGGATCGTCGCCCAGCAGGTCGGCGTAGTGATGCAGCACCATGCCGCCACATGAGCCCGACGGGATCACCACATAGTCGAACATCTCGAACTCGCGCAGGAATTTCTCCGCCAGATCGCGCGCCCCGACGCGTTCGCCCGAGTTGTAGGCAGGTTGGCCGCAACAGGTCTGCGCCTCGGGCACCATCACTTCGTAACCCGCCTTCTCCAGCAGCTTGAGCACCGAGAAACCGATTTCCGGACGCATGAGGTCCACCAGGCAGGTGGCGAACAGACCGACTCGCATTGTTTCCCTTTTCCAGACCCCGAAACCCCGCAATTATGCGCTCTTGCGCACCGTGCGGCATACAAAAGCGTTCATGGCGCGGGGGAATTCACTGCATTTTTGCATGCCTTTCCCGGCACATCCGCCATCGGCAGAATCTGAAGTTTCTTTCGGTAATGTCATTTCACCTATTGAAATTTTCACAATGCGAGATAGAATCAGGCAACCGCTTAATTTGCCGCACGGCAACATTTCCCCATGGCAGAAGCAGACAAGGCACCAGGAAAGACATCCATCCAGGTCATCGAGCGCATGATGACCTTGCTGGATGCGCTAGCCCAGCATGCTGATCCGGTCAGCCTGAAAGAACTGTCGTTGACCACCGGCCTGCACCCCTCCACGGCGCACCGCATCCTCAACGATATGGTGGCCTGCCGTTTCGTCGACCGCTCCGATCCCGGCAGCTATCGGCTTGGCATGCGGTTGCTGGAACTGGGCAACCTGGTCAAGGCCCGCCTGTCGGTACGCGACGCGGCACTGGCGCCGATGCGCGCACTGCATCGCGTGACGGGCCAGACCGTCAACCTGTCTGTGCGCCAGGGCGATGAGATCGTCTACATCGAGCGCGCGTACAGCGAACGCTCCGGCATGCAGGTGGTGCGCGCCATTGGCGGACGCGCGCCGCTGCACCTGACCTCCGTGGGCAAGCTGTTCCTGGCGGCCGACGAAGTCGCGCGGGTGCGCAACTATGCCACCCGCACCGGGCTGGCCGGCCATACGCGCACCTCGATCACGGACCTGATCAAGCTGGAACGCGAACTCAACTGGGTCCGCACGAACGGCTACGCGCGCGACAACGAGGAACTGGAACTCGGCGTGCGCTGCATTGCAGCCGGCATCTACGACGATTCGCGCCGGCTGGTTGCCGGGCTCTCGCTATCGGCCCCGGCCGACCGCCTGCAGGACAGCTGGCTGCAGAACCTGAAGGAAACCGCGCTGCAGATCTCGCGCGGCATGGGCTACGCGACCGACGTGGCCGCCTGAGCCCCTCGGGGGTGAGGGATAGGCGGGACACCCTTCCCGCCCGGTCCCGGCACCGCCTTCACCCCGCTATCCTGCTTTTCCGCTGACGCCTGCCGCTGGGTTGCCGCTTGGCTGTTATTGATCCTCAATCGCCGGCGGCGCGCTTAACCCCATTTCCCCATTCATGCATCGATCCGCAACGGCAAGGGTTTACACTTAGTTTTCAGATAACCTGAATAACGATATCCTGCCGGGCATGCGTACCAAAGCCATCACCCTCACCGAACAGGTGACCCAGCAACTGCGCGCCGAGATCGCCAACGGCACGTACCCCGTTGGCGCCCGCCTGCCGACCGGCAAGCAGCTTGCCGGGCACTACGGCGTGAGCCCGGCCGTCATTCGCGAGGTGACCGAACACCTGCGCTCCCAGGGCCTGATCGAAAGCCGTCAGGGCGTGGGCAGCACGGTGCGCTCCCGCGTGGGCAATGCCGGTTTCCAGTTGCCGCGGGAGATGGACATCGATCGCGACGAACTGGCGAGCATCTACGAACTGCGGCTCGACCTCGAGAGCGCTGCCGCCGCGCTGGCCGCGCAACGACGCACCGCGCAGGATGTCGCTGAGATGCAATCGCTGCTGGAGCGGCTGGCGGCGCAACTGCATGATCCTCACCGCAGCGTGGAGGCGGACACCGCCTTCCACGTGGCAATCGCCACCGCCACGCACAACAAGTACTACCTGCAACTGCTCCAATACCTGAACCTGCAATTGCACCAGGCCGTGCATGTGGCACGGCTGAATACGCGCCAGCAGGATGGCCTGTCCGAACAAGTCCACCAAGAGCACCTGGCCATCTTCCACGCAATCCGTGCCGGCGACCCGGAACTGGCGCGCGCCGCTGCCGTGTCCCATCTGCAGGGCGCGGCGGCGCGCCTGGGCCTGCGGCCGCACGCGCGCGCCGAGTCCCCCGCAGCCCGGCAGGAACCATCCCATTCAGCGGCCTGAGCCGCATCGTCTCTCCAGATAGAACCACCATGCAAAATACAGCCTTCCTGCCCCGCCTGATCGAAACACTGGGCCCCGACGTGGTTGCCACCGAGCCCGACCAGGTCGCGCCCTGGCTCGCCGACTGGCGCGGCCTTTACCGTGGCAATGCGCAAGCCGTGGTACGGCCGCGCTCGGTGGATGAGGTGGCCCGCTGCCTGGCGCTGTGCCAGCAGGCCGCGGTGCCGGTGGTGCCGCGCGGCGGCAATACCGGCCTGTGCGGCGGCGCCGCTCCTGACAGCAGTCCGGTCAACGTGGTGCTGAGCATGGACCGCATGAACGCGATCCGTTCGATCGATACCATCGCCAACACGATGGTCGCGGAAGCGGGCTGCATCCTGGGTAACCTGCGGCGCGCCGCCCAAGAAGCGCATCGCCTGCTACCGCTCAGCCTGGCGGCCGAGGACTCCTGCCAGATCGGCGGCAACCTTGCTACCAATGCTGGCGGTGTCAATGTGGTGCGCTATGGCATGGCGCGTGAACTGGTGCTGGGCGTCGAGGCCGTGCTGCCCAACGGCGAGATCTTTCACGGGCTGCGCGCCTTGCGCAAGGACAACACCGGCTACGATCTCAAACAATTGCTGATCGGCTCCGAGGGCACGCTCGGCGTGATCACCGCCGCGGCGCTGCGCCTGTTTCCGCGCACCGATGCGCGCTCGGTGGTGCTGGCCGCGGTGGCGTCGCCCCTGCAGGCGCTGGAGCTTTTCGAACTGCTGTTCGCCCAGTGTGGCGCGCGCCTGCAAGCCTTTGAGTTCTTTACCGGCGATTGCGTCGACCTGGTGCTCAGACATGCGGAAGGCGTACAGGAGCCGTTCGCCCAGCGCCATCCCGCCTATGTGCTGGTGGAGCTGGCCGACACCACGGACGAAGAGGCCCTCAACACCCTGCTCGAACGCGTGATCGGGGAAGCGCTGGAGCGCGAGTTGTGCCTGGATGCCGCGGTCTCCGCTTCGCTGGCGCAATTGCAGAGCCTGTGGAAGCTTCGCGAGGAAATCTCCGAGGCGCAGCGCGCCGACGGGCCGCACCTGAAGCACGATGTCTCACTGCCGATCGAGCAGATCCCCGCCTTCATGGCATCGATGGAGAAGCGCCTCAAGGCCGTCAGCCCCAGCATCCGCCCCTTCATCTTCGGGCACTTCGGCGACGGCAACCTGCACTACAACCTGTCGCGTCCGGCAGGCGCGGAGCGCGACTGGACCGCTCAGCACGGCAAGGCACTGACCGCCGAGGTGCTGGACGAGGTCGCGCGCTACGGCGGCAGCATCAGCGCCGAGCATGGCATCGGCCAGCTCAAGCGCGATGATTTCCTGCGCCTCAAGGACCCGCTCGAACTTCGCCTGATGCGGGGCATCAAGCAATTGCTGGATCCGGCCGGCATCATGAACCCTGGCAAGCTGCTGTAGGCACCGGGCGCGCCGCGGCGCCCAACGAAAAAAACGCGCCGGGGACGGCGCGTTTTTCATGACCTCAGGTCCGTGGGTGCCGGGTCATTGCGGCTCCGCCATCAGATGCCGCGTGGCTGCTGGGCGGTAAGGATAGCCTGGGGGGAACCTGGCCCCTGCGTCAGGTTAGGGGAGGACGGAAAAGGGCGGGCGGGACCCGTTTGCACGTGTTCCAGCCAGTCCTTGACGCGGTTGGCATCCGCAAAGCGCGACAGCTTGCCAACCGAATCCAGGAACACCATCACCACATTGCGGCCGTTCACCTTCGCCTGCATCACCAGGCACTGGCCAGCCTCGGAGATAAAGCCGGTCTTCTGCAGGCCGATATCCCAGTTGCCGCCGCGCACCAGGCGGTTGGTGCTGACGTAGTGCTGGGTACGCCCGAGCACGTTGACCTCATACTCGGTCTGCGTGGAGTACTCGCGGATGGTGGGATTGCGGTACGCCGCGTTGACCATGCGCACGAGGTCCATCGCGCTCGAGACATTGCTGCTCGACAAGCCGTTCGAATCGACGAAGTGGCTGTCGTTCATGCCGAGTTCGCGTGCCTTGCGGTTCATGGCCTGCACAAATGCCGGCAGGCCGCCCGGATAGCTGCGGCCCAGCACCGACGCCGCCCGATTCTCCGAGGACATCAGGGCCAGCAGCAGCGCCTCCTGGCGGCTCAGCTGCGCACCGAATCGCAGGCGCGAGCTGCTGTGCTTTTCATTGTCGCGGTCGTCCTCTGTGATGGTGAGAACCTCATCCATCGGCTGACGCGCGTCCATCACCACCAGGGCGGTCATCAGCTTGGTGATCGAGGCGATCGGCAGCACCGCGGCGGCGTTCTTCTGGAACAGCACTTCGTTGGAGTTCTGGTCCATCACCAGCGCCACGCTGGAGCGCAGCGCGAGCGCATCCTCCGTGTCACGCAGCCCGAGCGCCTCGCCCAGCGAGGGTTTCGCCGGGATAAAGGCCGCGCGCACCGGCGCAGCCTGGCGCTGCGTCACGACCTGACGCTTGCCGTTTTTCAGTACCACGACCTTGCGCGTAGTGACGTGCTCAGTCTTGCCGCTGCTGGCGACTTGCTTGGTTTTTGCGGATTTAGAGGAGGTACTTGCCGACTTTTTCTCGGACTTAACGACTTTTGCCGACTTTTTGCTGGTTTTTGCGGTGTCCGTCGATTTCGTCGCGGCATCGACCGCGGGAGCGGCCAGCATGGAAACGGTCAGCAGCACAGAGGCGGCGACCGATGTAAGAGGC